>CAMCVV010000087.1 GCA_945881905.1 Paenibacillus alvei | reverse complement strand
TAGGTGAAATGAACGCGGATCAGTTATGGGAGACCACGATGGATCCAAGTAGAAGAACTTTTTTGCAAGTTACGATTGAGGATGCGATTGATGCAGATACAATATTTGATACTTTAATGGGGGATAATGTAGAACCTAGAAGAGAATTTATCCAGGAACATGCGAAGTATGTAAAGAACTTGGATTTTTAACTATTTATTCACATGATTACAGAATTAGCCAGGAGGTTTATTCGTGACAGATGAATTACGATCAAATTACAAAGATATAGATATAGGCATGGAAATGCGAACCTCTTTTATGGATTATGCTATGAGTATTATTGTAAGCAGAGCACTTCCTGATGTTAGAGATGGTCTAAAGCCAGTTCACCGTAGAATATTGTTTGCTATGTCTGAATTAGGTATGTCTCCAGATAAGCCTTACAAGAAATCAGCAAGGATTGTTGGAGAAGTTATTGGCAAATACCACCCTCATGGTGATTCAGCAGTTTATGAAACGATGGTTCGAATGGCACAGAACTTTTCATTGCGATACATGTTAATTGATGGACACGGTAATTTTGGTTCCATAGACGGTGACTCAGCTGCAGCAATGAGGTATACAGAAGCAAAACTCTCGAAAATTGCAATGGAATTATTAAGAGACATTAATAAAGAAACCATAGATTTTGTGCCGAATTACGATGGCGAAGAACACGAACCCGTAGTTTTTCCGGCAAGATTTCCAAACCTTCTCGTGAATGGTAGTTCAGGAATTGCAGTAGGTATGGCTACAAATATTCCGCCGCATAATCTAAACGAAGTTATCGAAGGATTGCAACATCTCATTATAAACCCTGAAGTTACTCCAATGGAACTCATGGAGTTTATCAAAGGTCCTGATTTCCCAACTGCTGGATACATTATTGGCCGTGAAGGAATTAAACAAGCTTACGTTACAGGACGGGGTTCAATTACTCTAAGAGCTAAATCAGAAATAGAAGAGCATAATCATAAGTCACGAATTATTGTAAATGAACTCCCTTATCAAGTAAATAAAGCAAAATTAATTGAAAAAATAGCTGAGCTTGTTCGTGAAAAAAAAATAGATGGGATTACTGATTTAAGAGATGAATCAGATCGTTCTGGTATGCGTATCGTGATAGAATTACGCCGAGACGTAAGTGCACACGTGGTTCTCAATAATTTACATAAACAAACATCGATGCAGACAAACTTTGGCGTCAATATGCTTGCTTTAGTAAATGGGGAGCCCAAAGTGCTTAATCTTCGCGATATGCTTTACTATTATTTGAAACATCAGCAAGAAGTAGTTAGACGACGGACAATATTTGAACTAAAAAAAGCAGAAGCAAGGGCACATATTCTCGAAGGATTAAGAATCGCATTAGACAAATTAGATATGATTATTGCGTTGATCAGAGCTTCGCAAACTGCTGAAGAAGCTAGAGATGGTCTAATAAAGTCGTTTGATTTAAGTTTAGAACAATCTCAAGCAATATTAGACATGAGGTTACAGCGTTTAACAGGCTTAGAACGAGAGAAAATTGAAATTGAATATAATGATTTATTAGAAAAGATATCAGAGTTAAAATTAATACTATCTGATGAAACATTAGTTTTAAAAATCATTAATGAAGAACTAGAAGAGATCAAACAAAGATTTGGGGATCAGCGGAGAACAGAAATCTCCTTATCCGAAGAAAATATTGAAAATGAAGATCTAATCCCAAGGGAAGAAGTAGTTATTACTATCTCTCATAAAGGATACATTAAACGATTACCCATAACTACATACCGCAACCAAAAACGTGGTGGTCGTGGAGTCATAGGTATGGATACGAAAGAGAATGATTTTGTAGAACATCTGTTTGTAACAAACACACATCATTACTTGATGTTTTTTTCGAACAAAGGGAAAGTATATCGATTAAAGGCATATGAAATTCCTGATTTGAGTCGGACTGCAAGAGGTACACCTATCATTAATTTAATTCAAATCGAACATGGGGAAATGATTAACACTCTAATTCCAATTGAAAGTTTCGAGTCAGATGAATACATTTTGTTTGCAACTAAAAAAGGTGTAGTGAAAAAAACATCCATACGAGATTATAGTAATATTCGAAAAACAGGTCTAAATGCTATACATCTAAGAGAAGATGACGATTTAATTTGTGCAAAGCTTACTGACGGACAAAAATCAATTATTCTTGGAACTCGCTTAGGACTCTCCATTCATTTTTCCGAAAAAAATGTGAGGGATATGGGTAGAACAGCAACTGGTGTTAAAGGTATTAATTTAATTCAAGATGATGCAGTTATTGATATGGATGTTGTCAATAAAGATGACGACGTGCTGATCGTTACATCAAAAGGTTTTGGCAAACGAACACCGGTCAGCGAGTATCGATTACAGACTCGAGGCGGTAAAGGAATTAAAACTATAAATGTTACTGAAAAAAACGGCCCCGTAGTAGGTTTGAAAACAGTTAAAGATGATGAAGATCTTATGATTATTACAGCTTCAGGTAATATTATTCGTATGAGTATGTCGGGGATATCAACGATGGGTCGATATACACAAGGCGTTAAGTTAATTAATATTCGTGATGATGAAGAAGTAGGAACGTTATCTCGTGTACAAAAAAATGTAGAGTATGATGAAACAGAAGAAGACAGTGAATGATAACGATAGAAAGAACGGTATTTAAGTTGTACCGTTCTTTAAATTATGCACTCAACCAATTATTGCATGTATGTGTAACTGTAAATGATGAGAATGACTCTAACAAAGAGTTGGAATTATTTGAATATTTAAATTTTACTTTGGGAGTTGAAAAAAAAATTAAGCCGTGATATATTAATAATCCAACCAAGAGAATTAATTAAGCACAAACAAACATTGCTCTTTGAAAACTGAACAACGAGTGAAAGAAAGAACACACAGGAACGAAGACCTGAAGCGAGAACGCAAGGGAAACACTGCGTAAAGCAGTGAAGAACAAGCGTGAAAGCCATGGACAGA
>CAMCVV010000086.1 GCA_945881905.1 Paenibacillus alvei | reverse complement strand
TAGTTTGCCAGAAACATTAGAAACGATATGCATCACATGAGAATACCGTTCAATCTCCATGAAACTATCACACTTCACTGATCCAAATTCAGAGACACGTCCAATATCATTGCGCCCTAGATCGACTAACATTAAGTGTTCTGCACATTCTTTTTGGTCTGCTCGTAAATCCTGTTCGTATTGCTCATCTGTTTCTTTTGTTTTACCTCTAGGCCTTGTTCCAGCAATCGGTCTAGTTTCTACTTTATCTTCTTCTACACGTACCAAGAGCTCGGGAGAAGTTCCAACAATGACTTCTTGATCCATTTTTAAGACATACATATAGGGTGATGGATTCATTGTTCGCAGTACACGATATACATGCAGTGGAGATACTGCAGTTTCGATTTCAAATCTTTGTGACAATACGACTTGAAATATATCTCCTGCTCGAATATATTCTTTTGCTTTTTGTACGTTATCCAAAAAAGTGTCTTTCGTCATATTGGATTGAATTTCATACAATTCCGGCTCTGGTGCAATCGGATTGAACACTTGCGATTCTTTCGGTAAAGGTTTTTTCAGTTTTTCAATTGTAGCTTCTATCTTTGCGCATGTATGATGATAAGCTTCGATTACCTTTGCTTCAGATGTGTCGGGTTCGACATGAATGTTAGCAATGACTTTCACTTGTTGCATAAAGTGATCAAATACAATCACCTGATCGCAAAACATGAATTGAATGTCATTCATTTGTAAATCATCCACTTGATGCGGATTTAATTTTTCATAATATTGCAACAAATCATAACCAAAAAAACCAACTGCACCTCCGGTAAATCGAGGTAAATCTGCAAGTTGTGGACTCTGGTATTGCTGTAAATGAGATTTCAGCACTTCAATGGGTTTTTCTGAGGTGGACACCCGATTGGCACCTTTTTGAACGTGGGTCATCCCATTTTTAGCAGTAATCATCAAAAAAGGATCAGAACCTAGAAATGAATATCGGGCCCATTTTACACCACCCTCAACACTTTCAAGAAGAAAAGCATATGATTCTTGATATAAGTGTTGGAAAACCCTTATCGGTGTTTCGGTGTCTGCTAATAAATGCCGCACGACGGGAATTAAATTGTAGGTTTTAGATAATTTCAAGATTTCTTGTATGTCTGGTGTATACATGTTCAGCCACCCTCTCATTTCGTGAGAAATACAGAAAACCCCTACAGGTGTAGAGGCTTGTTTCATGCATCGTAGATGTAACCAATGATCAAAAAAGGCGTTTGGACATGTGACAAGACCCCTATTCATTGTGTCCGCTCACCTATCCGAATATCCTAAATAATCATTTGTGTAATTACTCACTCTACTCAACTCGACTCTGCTCTACTCTTCTGTAATCTAATCTAATTATTTTCAACTAACCTAATTGCTCTCAACTAACCTATACTGCTTGTTTTTTGCATGATCACATGTAATTGGATACATGTATTGTTTTAAGTTATCATATTTGATCACTAACTTCAAGTCCTAACTTCTTATGATGCATTATGTAAGTTCATTCATTGATGTGTAAGTTTCACCATATCTGGACGAAGACTTTGGGCTTGTTTCAAATAGATGTGCTTAATTTCATCTTGAGCTTTATCAGTATTCAAAAGCACCATTAAGCGAATACATCTAGGTAAACTATTGTCTACAGGAATCTCAAGTGAACACATCAAAGGTACGAGGTCCCAGCCAGCTAACTGGCGAATTGCTCTAGCAGGGAAAGTAGCCGTTACATCATGTGTGACAGTAATGAAAACTGAACAAATCTCTGAGGGTTGACACCTGTTTGCTTCAACAATTTTTAATAAAAGATCAGAAGTTGAAGTTAAAATTTCTTGTTCACAATCACTTTCAATTGTAGTCGCACCACGAATACCTCGGACAAACATACGTTATGCCCCCTTTTTCAACTCATCAATCACTTCTGTGACAGCTTCGATGCTTACATCATTCCTAATTTCAACTTTACCTATTTCAGTAGAGAGCACGAAAGTCATAACACCTTCTTGAAATTTCTTATCATGCATCATTGCATCTATGATTTGCTGAGTTGATAAATGGGATGGAATTCTGACGGGCAGTCCATATTTCAAAAGTATCCGTTCTGTTGTTTCCAAGATGAGTTGCGAATATCCTAATCGCACAGAAAGTTTTGCAGCTGCAACCATTCCGATTGATATCGCTTCACCATGCAACAATTCATTGTATTGAGATACTGCTTCCAAAGCATGTCCTATCGTGTGTCCTAAATTGAGAAAAGCTCTTATACCTTGTTCTCGTTCATCTTGTGACACAACAATAGATTTGATTCTACAGCCCTGATAAAGCGCATACTGCAATTCTTCATCATGCAATGAAAGGAGTTGCTCGTGGTGATCATCACACCATTGAACAAAAGTGGCGTCCCAAATGAGACCATGCTTGATGACTTCCGCTAAACCAGAACGAATTTGACGCAAAGGTAACGTATGAAGTAAAGAGATGTCAAAGATGACCATCTCGGGTTGATGAAAAGCTCCGATCATGTTTTTTGCAAGTGGATGATTAATCGCTACTTTGCCACCAACACTACTGTCATGAGCTAAAATGGTTGTTGGAATTTGAATGAACCGAATGCCGCGCATGAAGCTAGCTGCAGCAAATCCAGCAAGATCTCCCACAACGCCTCCACCAAAAGCAATAATTGATGATTTTCGATCCAATTTCGCTTTGAGTGCAGCTGTCATAATGATCTCAAGCTGAGCAAAAGACTTTGAACTTTCACCTGAAGGAACTATACAAATATCAACTTGGTATTTATTCATTCTCAAGACATGTAACAACGATTCTACATGTGTCTTGGCTACAATTTCGTCTGTGACTACAAGCAAAGGGGAACGCTGATTGATCTGATGTAGATTAAAAAATTCACTGATACGATCAAGTATGCCTCGACCAATATATATTGGATATGATCGCTCTGCTAGATCCACTTTGAGCTCTAACATATCAGTAGTTCTCCACTTGAGCTTGATATTGTTGATAGTTGTTACGAA
>CAMCVV010000085.1 GCA_945881905.1 Paenibacillus alvei | reverse complement strand
ATAAGAGTTTTCTAAGGAGGACAGCAAAACATGAGAGACCCAAGACTACAGACCTTTGCCAAGAATATCATCAACTATTCCGTTCGTTTGCAACCAGGTGAGAATATTCTCATTGAACTCATTGGGATCAAAGACCCTGAGCTTGCCCGATGTTTCATTGAAGAAGTGTATCAAGCAGGTGGGCGCCCTTACATCGAAGTGAGAGACCCTCACATTTCCCGAAGTTTATTGATGCAAGGAACCCAGGAACAATTCGCTCTACAGTGTGAACTCGAGCTCACACGCATGAAGAGCATGCATGCATATGTCGCTGTTCGCGGCGGAGATAACGTATCGGAATCCTCTGATATTCCTGAAGCACAGATGAAATTATTCATGACGCATTATCAACGGCCTGTCACCGATCAAAGAGTCAATCACACGAAGTGGTGCGTGATGCGTTATCCTAGCAGTTCCATGGCACAGCTAGCGAATACAAGTACCGAAGCCTTTGAAAATTTCTTTTTCCAAGTATGTAATTTAGACTATAGCAAGATGTCTACTGCCATGGATGCGCTTGTGGCACTGATGAATCGCACGAATCAAGTGCGACTTGTATCACCAGGGACAGACTTGCGATTCTCTATCCTAGATATCCCTGCAATCAAATGCGCGGGGAATTATAATATACCTGATGGAGAAGTGTTTACTGCACCGATCAAGAATTCAGTGAATGGGGTCATCCAATTCAATACCCCTACGATTTATTCAGGGACTACATTTGAACACGTGAAGTTAACTTTAGCCCATGGCCAAATTGTTGAAGCAACCAGTTCGAATAGCAAGCGATTAAATGAAATCTTAGATACCGACGATGGTTCACGTTACATCGGGGAATTCGCGATTGGTGTCAATCCCTATGTGCAGCATCCGATGAAAGATATCTTATTTGACGAGAAAATAGATGGAAGTATCCACTTTACGCCTGGTCAAGCTTATGAAGAAGCAGATAACAGTAACCGTTCTTCTGTGCATTGGGATATGGTATTGATTCAAAGACCGGAATATGGTGGTGGTGAGATCTATTTCGACGATATCCTCATTCGTCAAGATGGTCGTTTTGTGATCCCTGAATTGCTGGTATTGAACCCAGAGAATCTCCTGTAAAGACAAATGTTCAGCCTATCGAGATGAAGGTGCGATCGGTAATATGACATCGATCTTCGTGCCTTCGCCTTCTTGGCTCGTTATGTGCATCTTTCCTTCATGGGACTCTACGATTTTGTAGCACATCATAAGTCCGAGACCTGTACCTTTTTCTTTGGTGGTGAAGAACGGTACACCGAGTTGTTCGATATATGTGTCAGGAATACCGACACCATTATCAATAATACTTATCAAAATATGTGTAGGTTCAGGCATAGACACTTCTATTCGAACGAAGCCTTCCTTCTCTATGGCTTCAATCGAGTTCTTCACTAAATTAATAAATAATTGCTTCAAGTGGATTTTCGAACATACCATCGGTACGATCTCTGTTTTGTAGATCAGTTGCAATTCAGCACCATATAACAATCCATGCGTCTTCAATAAGTCAAACACACTTTGCAAGATACACGTCAAGTCACTAGGAACAAAATGAATCGTTTCAGGGCGAGTGACTTCAAGAAATTCACTGACAATGAAATTAATTTGATCAAGCTCAGATAACATGATATCAAAATAATGCTTGTTGCGTTGATTCAATTCTGATTGTAATAACTGAATAAAGCCACGTAAAGAGGTAAGTGGATTGCGGATTTCATGTGCAAGCCCTGCTGCCAATTGTCCAGCTACAGAAAGTTTTTCGGAATTCCGCAACATTTCCTCTGTTTTTCGACGAATCGATATGTCTTTGAAAATAATCGTTGATGCAATCAGTTCCCCATGTTCGTTCTTGATTGGGGTTTTCACAACACTGACATCTACAGTTTTCCCATCCTTGCATAAGAGGCAAGTCTCCATATGTGTAATAGAATCCCCATAGAGCAGATTGCGAAAATTCTGTACTTCTCCTGAATTCGTACTTTGCGCACAGAATGGAAGCTTGTGCCCTAGTACCTCCTCTGTCTTCCAACCAAAAGTTTGTTCATACGCACGATTTACGTTCGTCACATGAAAGTTAAAATCAAGCACGCATAGCGCATCGGTCGAATTACTGATGAATGATTCCAATAACTCCTTCGTATAATCAAAAACCGCTGATGCCTGAGTATTATGTGAAAAGCTGCTGATCTTCTACACCTCCGCCATAAGCTCGTTCTAGATGAAATTTTTTAATTATACTATAAAAATTTACTTTTTATTCCAATTCGACGGTTATAATTTTTTTTCCTGCTTAAAAAACAAAAAAAATAAAATAATTCACGAAATGTGCCTTTGCTTCGCGTTCATATGCTATTGTGTATATGTATGTATAGAAAGGAGAAACCTCCATGCCGGATATTTGGACGCATTTCCTATTTGGTCAAGAATTAATCACAGAGCTAGGTCACGGCACGATGCTCCAAGATGATCATCTGCGCAATGTGTTTAATTTGGGGTGTCAAGGCCCAGACTTCTTATTCTATCACCAATTCAAGCCATGGCAAAACAATACAACCATGAACAAGCTTGGAAGCTTAATGCATACCGAATCTTGTGGTCCTTTCCTTGTAGAAATCATCGAGCTTGTCAAACAGCGAGGTTTATACAATCCTGCTGTTATCTATACACTTGGTTTCATTCTTCATCACATTCTCGATCGCCACATGCACCCCTATGTGTTCTATCATTCCGGGTTCAAGAAATGGCAGCACCAACGCTTCGAAGTGATACTCGATACGCTGATTACTCAAAAGAAACGACAAATCGAAACCTGGAAGCATCCTGTTTGGAAACATATTTACGTAGGGAAACATCTACCTTTAGGCGTTATTCCTGCACTCAACACAGCTGCACAAACCCTATATGGCACGTCACAATTGTATTGGAACGAAGCTTATCTTGATATGATCCAAGCGCAAAAGCTGTGTCATGACCCCTATGGATGGAAGCGGGTCGTGCTCCTAGGACTCAATGAACCCATGGTGTACAAGAAGCATAA
>CAMCVV010000084.1 GCA_945881905.1 Paenibacillus alvei | reverse complement strand
AGAAAGCTGCTTATTGTGCGGACTTTTGCAGTGAAAGCCATATCGCTAATTGATTCATATCCTCATCAGTTAGACCTTTTTTCAGGTTGTCTTCATATTGAGCTGACATATTACCTATGCCATTTTTTATGATTCCTGCAATTTCATCTTGTGAATACTTATCACCAACACCTAATAAAGCAGGAATCCCTGCAGTTGGCATGCCTTTAAGCGTATCTAGATGACACGCAACACATGTTGCTTTACTGTAGATGGTTGCACCCGGGTGATCAGGTTCTACTATTGCAGCAACTTTGTCGGGTTTCTTAACCGGAGCCCCGCTATGAGTACCATTCGATTTGTGCATTTCTTCTTCACGTTTGATATGTTCAGGAATGATGCCTTTCTCAGCTAACTCGTGCTGATAGAACGACCATGAAGTGAAAGTTAAGTAACTTACTGCAATCAGGGACAAAAACATCAATGCTGAAGTGATAGGTCGCTTATAAAATGGACGTTCTTTACCTGTGTCTAGGAATGGAACCAATGTGAGCGCTCCAAACATCAGTGCAGGTAAAACGACAGTTCCAATGACAACCAAATTACCTGAGGTGTATGGATATTTCAAAAGTTGGTACAAAAACAAGAAGTACCAGTCAGGCATTGGAATGATTGTTGTATTGGTCGGATCTGCTGGATAACCGAGCGGTGCAGGTTCAGAAATAACCAGCAACAAAAATCCAGTAAGGAAAACGACGGCAACCATCCATTCTTTAAGCAGAAAATTAGGTATGAATGTTTCTGACTTTCCCGGATAAGCTGAATAATCTCTAGGAATCAGTCTTTGCGCTTTTTTAACAACACGTGAGTCTCCTACGAAAACTTTCTTTTCGTTTGAATTGTGACCTTGCTCCACGCACAGCTCCTCCTCTCAATTATAGCGGTCCGGAAATGCCTTGCTTTCGAATCATGAAGAAATGCCCAGCTAATAATGCAAGTAATGCTCCAGGTAAGAAAAATACATGAATAGCGAAAAAGCGAGTTAAGGTTTGAGCACCTACAATATCTCCACCTTGTAATAAGGTCTTGATATACTCTCCGATGAACGGCGCAGATGCAGCGATTTTGATTCCAACTTGTGTAGCATAATAGGCCTTATTATCCCAAGGAAGCAGATATCCCGTAAATCCGAGTCCTAAAAGAACGAAGAATAGCAACATACCGATAACCCAATTCATTTCCCGAGGAGATTTATATGAACCTGTGAAGAACACGCGTAACGTGTGTAGAAACATCATTACAATTACTAGGCTTGAGCCCCAATGATGCATACCACGAACAATTACTCCGAATGCAACTTTGTGCTGCAAATAATCAACACTCGCATACGCATTAATGATATCTGGTGTATAATACATCGTCAAGAACATACCTGATAGAACTTGAATGACAACAACAAAAAATGTCAAACCACCAAAACAATAGACAAACGCTGAAAAGTGATGCCCAGGATTTACATGCTCAGGAACTTCATGATCTGCTACATCTCTCCACATCGGTGTTATATCAAGACGGTCATCGATCCAGTTATATAATTTTTTTAACATGTAATGGTTCGCCTCCTTAATTCACTCTTGTGTTTGCACGTATAGGTCCTACATACACAAAGCCGTTCTCAACTTTGACATCATATTCATCTAGTGGTAATGGGGATACAGCTAAGGTTTCTCCATCTTTGGTGTAGTGCGCACCGTGACAAGGACAATAGTACTGATTTTTATAGGTTGGGTTATCGTTCCAATTGACTACACACCCCAAATGTTTACATGTTGGATTTAATGCGAATATCTTACCATCGTCTCCTTTGGAAATCCAAGCTACGAGTTTGGGTTGACTCTCATACCATCCGTCTACTTGAATCACTTCGAAATCAAAAGATTGAGGTTCTAGTGAAATTTTGGATTCTTCCACGACTTTGATCCAATCCGAAGATTTCTTAGACTGTAGTAGCGGATCTACAGCGAATCTCAACATGGGCATAATCATGCCTGCTGCCATGAAGCCACCAGCACCACCCAATGTATAAGTTAGAAATTGGCGTCGAGTTAATTCGCGTTTCACTTTAGGTTTCTTGATTTCCTGATTTTCATCGTGGTGACCACTATTTTCGCTCATTTTGTTAAGTCTACCTCCCTTACATGGACTGCTAATCGGATTATTTAATTGATCATTAGCATGCGTATGATACTTCTTATAAAGAGAATATGAAGATAAGATTCGTTGGACATTTTTAATGATATCCTAGAGCCAGCGGTGCGTCAAGAATTTACAGCTCATTTTAAACAACTTACTTGGGGTATGATCATGAAATTTAAATAAATTGTCACATCTGTTTCCAGTTCAAGACTTCTTCCAAACAGTTTCAATTTGGGATGCGATTTGACGCCTTCTTTCTTGGACAGTTATTTCACTATCTGTGGTGTCAATGTACAACAATACATCAGCTGAAATCGGTGACCAATGCGCAACCACATCGCTCGTGGTCAGCAAAATCACATATGTAAACCCAATTGATTTCAATTGAGTTGAGATGTGATTCGCTAAGTGAATTGCTGAATCATCTAGGGTGTAGTGAAGTGCAGGATATGTAACCATTCTTCCGTGATAGGGAATCTCCACGAATGCAAGCGCATCTCTCATTTTTTCTAAAGCGAGCTTGACTTGCCAAGGTTCTTCCTTGCCACTTAGCCCGGTAATCGGAATGACACAGGTATCGAAATAGCGTTTGAGATCCCACCATTGTTCTTGATTTATGTCGTTAAATTTCACAAGTCCATCTCCCTATCATCCATACCATAATATGAAGTAGGTCGCTTGTCAATTAACATGATCCTCTCTGCGAGCAATCGTGTGAAGATCATTTCTTGTTTTTTTGTTTGCGTATTAAGATCGTAAGTTGTTCTCCACGCTTTGACATTTTGACAATTTGACCATACATCTCATGATGAGCTATTCGAATGAGCCCTAAATAATACATCATCTGTAATATGCGCTCCTTCAAAATGCTTTCAGGAGAATCATAATAGAATGGACGAATAAGTGGACACAGTGTTTGCTCCAAAGATGAGACTGTTACC
>CAMCVV010000083.1 GCA_945881905.1 Paenibacillus alvei | reverse complement strand
TGCTTGGGGAATTAGATCAAATCACTCCTGACATGCAATCTTCCATTCAAACTAATTCTGAAATACGAATAGTTCGAATCTCGAAAGAAATCGAGGAATTGACAGAAACAGTGGCATATCAAGTAGAAACAAAAAACGACCCCCAACTTGTCAAAGGGAAACAGAAAGTGTTGAAAAAAGGTAAAGAGGGTATCATAAAGAAAACGATCGAAAAAACATATGAAGATGGTAAATTAGCTCAAATTCATATTCTGAATGAGGAAACACAAGTAGCATCGATTCCAGAAGTTGTTTCGATCGGAACAGCAAACCCAGTAATGATATTGACTGCTTCTTCGCCTGTCATAGACGAAGTTTCCAAGAACGGGATTAATTTCACTTTCAAAAAGATATTGAATAATGTTTCACTTACTGCGTATTCTGCTCATGCATCATCGACGGGTAAGTCCGAGGATATGCCTGAATATGGAGTCACCTATACAGGAACTTATGTATCCGAGGGAAGAACAATAGCTGTTGACCCCAAAGTGATTCCATTGGGATGGTGGGTATACATCGAAGGCGTTGGATTCCGCAGAGCAGAAGATATTGGGGGTGCAGTTAAGGGTAACAAAATAGATGTTTATTATGACAGTCAACAATATGCAATGAAATTTGGAAGAAAGTACGGATACACGGTATACATTATTGGACCCAAAAAACCGGTTGAAAATGAGTAATGAAATAAATAATTGCCAAAAATGAAGAAGGGGGATCCTCTTCTTTTTCTTTGTGAATCGGAAAGGATGAAAGTCACATATGTTAAGAGAGATCGTGGTCGTAGAAGGGAAATCAGATACAACTGCCATCCGTCGTGCGCTGCAAGTAGATACGATCGAGACAGGAGGTTCGGCACTCAATGAATCAATATTACAAAGAATCGCACTAGCACAAGCGCGCAGAGGTGTTATTATTTTCACTGATCCTGACCATGCAGGAGAGCGGTTACGCAAAATCATCACCCATCATGTTCAGGGGTGTAAACATGCATTTCTTTCTCAAGAAAAAGCAAATCGTTTTGGGAAAATTGGTATTGAATATGCGAGTGTTGAAAGTATCAGAGAAGCAATTGATAATCTAAAAACGGAATATGAGGGTATTAAATCCCAAATCACAATGCAACTTTTAATTGATGCTCGTCTAATGTTAGACCCAGGAGCTGCTTCAAGAAGATTACTTGTAGGCAAAAATCTTGGAATCGGTTATTGTAATGGGAAGCAGTTTTTGAAACGTTGTGAAATATTCCAAATATCTCTCGAGGAATTCGACATGGCGATAAAACAATTAGACAAAGAGGTCTAGACTATGAGACAGAATAATCCTACTACATTTGCAAGTGTTGCTACACCTTCTGCAACCAAAGCATTGATGAAAAAACATCAGATCGTCTTGAAAAAGAGTTTGGGTCAAAACTTCATTACAGACCAGAATATTTTACAAAAAATCATTGACGCTGCTCAATTAGATAACACTAAAGGGGTTATTGAAATAGGTCCAGGTATTGGTGCATTGACGCAGCAATTAGCTCGCGTCGCAGGGAAAGTTCTAGCGATAGAGATTGATCAGCGACTCTTACCTGTACTCGCTGAAACACTTGCGCCATATCCGCACACGAAGATCATACATGGAGATATTCTGAAAATAGATTTGAAAGATTATATCCAGTCGGAATTTGAGTCCATGACCAGCATCAGTGTCGTTGCGAATCTCCCTTATTACATCACAACTCCTATTATTTTTAAATTGCTTGAAGAAAAATTACCAATCGAAAACATCGTGATTATGATTCAAAAAGAAGTTGCTGAGCGAATTCATGCTCAACCAGGCACAAAAGATTATGGCAGTTTAAGTATTGCTATTCAGTACCATTGTCACTCGGAAATCATATGTGTAGTACCGCGAACAGTATTTGTACCTGAACCTCATGTCGATTCTGCTATCATTCGTTTAAAATTAAGAACGAGACCAGCTGTACATGTAGAGAACGAAGCATTCTTCTTCGAAGTAGTTCGATCGTGTTTTGTGCAGCGACGTAAAACAATTTTAAATAATTTAAGTGTTAAATTTTCTAATTATAAAGCGAAGTTAGATCTGAAAGCCATTCTCCTCGCAATCGGTATTGATCCCACACGAAGAGCCGAAACGTTATCAATTGATGAATATGCTCAACTAGCAGTAGCTTTGACTAAGCAGGTAATCGAAAGCAATAACGTATAGCACCAAACACAGCTCTAGCCCATAGGATGTAGCCTAGGAGGGAGGGGACTGTGCTATGAAGCAAGGAGACTTGGTCAGAAGGAAATCTTATGGTGGGGATGTATTATTTAAAATCCAGCAAATTTATGTTCACAAAGCGATTCTTCTTGGTGTCGAGTATCGTCTAATTGCTGATGCACCGATTACAGACCTGGAGTTCAACTTGAATCAACATGATATTGAATTTCCCAGAAGCAGTATTCCATTGTGCGGACATTCCACTCGACAGTTGGAGCAATTAAGAACCGACCGACTACAGAAAGATAAGTCGTATCCTTCTATACCGATGAGATCGTTTTTTGAAGTTCCTGGAAAAGTCCTTCATGTAGACGGGGATTTGTATTACCTTCGTAAAAGTATGCAAGTGTACGCAGAGTTGAAAGTTCCTGCAGAGGGCTTTTATATTCCGGAATCACAGATGACACATGCGCTCATCCGTTTGTTACCTCAAGTTAAACCAGATATTTTAGTCATCACAGGACACGATGGGATTATGAGGAACACTTCAAGAAGCAAGCTAAATGACATTAATAACTATAAAAATTCATTCAATTTTGTGCGTGCTGTGCAAATTGCAAGGCAGTATGAGCGCAATTTAGATATGTTGACAATTATTGCGGGTGCATGTCAATCGCATTTTGAAGCGCTACTGCAAGCAGGAGCTAATTTTGCGAGTTCGCCAGCTAGAGTGTTGATACATGCATTAGATCCCTTGTGTATAGCTTCTAAAATGGCCTACACTTCAGTAAAGGACACCATTTCTATGCTTGATATTGTGGATTTGACAGTTACAGGTATTGAAGGCTTAGGGGGATTAGAATCTAGGGGTAGTTGTAGAAGAGGTATTCCTGATATGCAGTATTTGCTATGGGCACCTGATGATTAAATGCACAAGGGAAAAAATCAAATTATATGAATATAAGGAGAAAGAAGTGTGCATAATATAAATAAGTATAATTTTTTTTTAATATC
>CAMCVV010000082.1 GCA_945881905.1 Paenibacillus alvei | reverse complement strand
TGATCCCCCTATCCTATTTTACTTTCTATGTATATCATATCTTATTGTTGTGTCGTTGACTATGCACAATGTTTACAAAATATTCACTTGCTTTTCGTCAATTTATCCAACAATAAAGCAATTCTCACCAATACGGCATCTTCGAAATTCCTGACATCACGTCCTGTCATCTGTTTAAATTTATCGAGTCTATATAACAATGTATTCCGATGAATATACAGTTTTTTTGCTGTGTGGCTGACATGACAATTCGTAGTAACAAAATGTTCTATCGTTATCCTGATTTCATCATCCCAATCCATTTCTTGTGTTTTCAGTACCTGATGAATGAATTGTGTTTTATCCATTTCAGGTAAAGCATAAAGCAATTTTTCCAAATGGTTTGACCATGATCTATGGATGTATTCATCTGGGTGGAAATAACTTCCAACTTTTAAGGTTTCTCGTAATAATTTTGCAGTGGAAACGACTTGCTTATCGGGTCTAATTGGGTAATGAATAGCCAGGTGACACTCTCCAAACCATTCACTCCATAACATTTCTTGAAGTCCCGCCGCAATGGCTTCTAGTTTGGGTTCAACTGGTTCTCTGTCATCTTCTAGATATTGATCGTCATGGTCATAGATTAGTATCTGTTCACCAACGAGGATCAACCATTCATGACGATTCAGTGATATTACGATCACATCATCACCAAAAAAAGAATCTAATAATTTTTTGAAATCTTGATGTGTAACCACTTGATTCTCAAAAAATTCACCCTGAAGAAGTATCGGAATTCTTGATGCATGTAAATGCTGTTCACGCACAATATGAATAGGTATATCTACGTCTATAATTCCTTCTTCAATACGATGAATCAGCCAGTCTCTCAATTGGCGATGACTTGTTCCAAGTTCAATGGTCAGACTTCGGTCTTGTGAATTTCCTTGATGAATCGAAGAATCGATAATGAATTCGATGAGGTCTATTTCTTTTACATTCATCTCATTGTTCATGATCTTAAAACTTTTCACTTCTCCACTGTTTTTGGAAACACGAAAATAGACGTACATCAGATCATGACTACGCTTCAAGGTATGACTTTGCTCATGCGATTGTGGAGGATCCATAGAATTCCAAATAGATTGAGGTAGGCTTTCTATAATGACAGAAGTTCCTAATACATGTTCTAGCTTTTCTTGTATTTGTTTCCAATCCATCCGATATCTCCTCGAATTTGGTTTAATATATGTTTTATTATTGTAACACAGGTTTTCTCTGATAAAAATAACACTTCTAGATAAATACTGAAATGTGACCATCGGGAATGGTCACATTTTGAATATAACGCTCTATTCCGTTTTAACCTAGCTGTTAGTCACTCAGCCATATACTAAAATATACGACGTGCAGTTACATAATGGGTTTTCCACCAGTTTTTTTCTATAGATGCATATACTAAACCCGTATCGCCATAGGTATGTATCATCATATCATCCCCAACGTACAAGCCCACATGACCGATTTGTTCGCCTGAATCCCTTGTTGTGAAGAATACTAAATCCCCCGTTTGCAAATCTTTTTTGCTGACATACACACCTTCTTTTGCTTGTTGGCGAGAGACACGTGGAATAATAATACCGTTTTGTTCAAAAATAGTTTTCGTGAAAGAAGAACAATCGAACGTCTTTGTCTGACCCATCTTAGCTCCAAACTTGTAAGGTACGCCTAAATATTGTTGTGCAGAGATGACAAGATTCGCTTTGATGATATCTCTTTCTGATATAATGCGTTTGGCTCCCAGAAATACGTCTATATATTTACCAGTAAGTGTACGTGTCATGACTTCTCCCTCTTTCAAGGAAGACATGACCATCTGCTGATTGCCGATATAGATCGCTGCATATTGAGGTCTATCCCCATCACTAAAATACAGGGCATCTCCAATAACAAGTTCACTTATACGGTCAATTGTAGGAGCGTTCATGGTATATTGTAATTGAAGTGTTCTCGGTATCGAATAACCTATAGACGAATAGACATACTGCAAAAATCCCGCTGAATCAAATCCCGATTCGGGAGATGCTGCAGGTTTTGCATAAGGTAGTCCTATGAAAGACTTTATCAAAGAGCCTATATCCTTATCCGGTGATGAAGCTGCAGCAGGATTTGCTATTATACTTATACAGATAACACATGTGATCAGAATGATACTGCTCCATTTGATCTTCTTTCTCGTCATATCACTTGCCTCCTTATAAATTGAATTTACAAAGTCTCCTAGGTAATGGTTGAACGTGTCCTCCTTGACCCTAATCTTACCATGTATAGAATTCCTTTCTCATTGTAAAAATGTTTCCTCTATTCCCATAAATTCGGTAAGCTTGACTACACGGTATACAGATATTATATTAATGCACAAAAAACCCCTTTAGAAATAACTAAAGGGGTTTCCAGAAGATATGCAAATGATGAGGCATGTAGGATTCGAACCTACGACACCCTGATTAAAAGTCAGGTGCTCTACCAGCTGAGCTAATGCCTCTTGTAAAATGGAGGATGATGGATTCGAACCACCGAACTCGAATGAGAGCAGATTTACAGTCTGCCGTGTTTAGCCACTTCACTAATCCTCCGAAACAAAAGTATACAAGCATCCGTTAAAGAAGTGGCTCGGGACGGAATCGAACCGCCGACACGAGGATTTTCAGTCCTCTGCTCTACCGACTGAGCTACCGAGCCTAATAGTACCATCAACTGAATGTAATATACTGTTTTACAAAAATGGCGGAGCTGACGGGATTCGAACCCGCGGTCTCCTGCGTGACAGGCAGGCATGTTAGGCCACTACACCACAGCTCCAAATGACTTTAGAATCAGTAATTCATACACATGGTGCCGTCGAGAGGACTTGAACCCCCAACCTACTGATTACAAGTCAGTTGCTCTACCAGTTGAGCTACAACGGCATATGAAATAGGCTTGGTGATTGCTCTAGTAAGTGTTTAATACATGGATAATGTGAATTTCACCTTGTGTCTATTAAATTAATGTAAATAACATGATTAGTAGCGGCAGAGGGGCTCGAACCCCCGACCTCACGGGTATGAACCGTACGCTCTAGCCAGCTGAGCTACGCCGCCACATACTATTAAATGCTTAATCAACCGGAGAGAGAGGGATTCGAACCCTCGCACCGCTTACGCAGTCTAACCCCTTAGCAGAGGGTCCCCTTATAACCACTTGGGTATCTCTCCATATAACGTGAGAGTTTATTCACCGAAGCGAATAAAACAAATCAGGGTGTATTCCCTGAAAACTAGAAGCGAAGCGAAAGCAGCACGTATGCAACAGGGTACTGTAGCATATAAAGACGCATGTATATACGTTATTCATGTAGGTTAAGCCCTCGACCGATTAGTATTCGTCAGCTGCATGAGTTACCTC
>CAMCVV010000081.1 GCA_945881905.1 Paenibacillus alvei | reverse complement strand
ACAGTAATATCTGGTGTGGATCCAGCAAACCATGCATCAGCGTCTTCTTGGGTTGAACCTGTTTTACCCGAAATTTCGATTTGATTATAATATTTAAATTTCTTCATAAGATCTGTTGCTGTTCCTTGACTGATGACTGTTTTCATCATATCCGTCATAAGATAAGCAGTTTGTTCACTAAATGCTTCAGTAGATTCTGATTGATGTGCATAAATGGTTTTACCATCAGAATCAGTAATTTTTGAAATCATATAGGATTTTTGGTATCTGCCTTTATTCGCTATCGTGGTATAGGCATGAGTCAGTTCTTGAACGGTGACACCTTTGGTTAGTCCCCCGATCACACCTGTCTGCGCATAGTCGTCTTCTTTTTGTAGCGAAGTGATTCCCATTTTCCTTGCAAATCTCCATGCTTCATTAATCCCTACGACATCATTGAACAAGTGAATCGCGGGAATATTGTATGATTTATTCAGTGCAGTGCGTGCACTCATCAGGCCATGGTACTTCCCATTCCAATTTTCGGGAAGATGGAAGCCTTTTTGTCCGTCTTTTTGGATAATGGGAATGTCATCGATGACACTTGCAGGTTGAATCAGTCCTAATTCTAAAGCAGGAATATAAGCAGCGATAGGTTTCATTGTAGAGCCTGGTTGCCGATAAGCTTGCGTCGCATGATTCAATTGTTCCACGAAAAAATCTCTTCCTTCGATCATACTCAGAATAGCTCCGCTTTCATTATCGATCATCATGGCGCCTACTTGTTCTGTCCCTTTCTCAGGGTCATCAGGAACGAAATTGTCTGGGTTTGCAGCAATTTCTTTCATTGTATCATAGATGGTTTTATCAATGGTTGTGTGTATACGATACCCACCATTCAATATTTGTTTTAGAATAATCTGATAAGCTTCGTCGTAGAGCTCTTTATCTATGGCAGGATCAAGATTGGGTAGTTCTTGTTTGATCAAAATGTCAACGGCTTGTTTCTCTGCTTCAATCATGAGAAACGGATAAGTCGTATACGCTTTTTTCGTAGGTTGTGCCATGGAAGCTTTTATATCGAATCGCAAAGCTTCTTCATATTGTTCGGTAGTAATTTTTGTCGATTCAAGCATTTGCTTCAGTACTAATTTCTGACGAACCATCGCTCGCTCATATCCCACATCGTTAAAAGAAGGGATACTTGTAAAAGCTGAATATGCAGAAGGGGATTGGGGTAAACCAGCGAGATACGCAGATTGAGCTATGTTGATTTGATTTAAATTTGTAATATCAAAAATTCCTTTTGCAGCTGCTTGGATCCCATTTAGATTGTAACCCAAGTTTCCGTTGCCATAAGGGATTTTGTTCAGATATGCAAGTAATATCTCGTCTTTGGAAAGGATTCTTTCCAATCGCAAAGAAAGCAGGATCTCTTTTGCTTTTCGACCGAAATCTCGATCTAAATTGAGAAACACTCTTCGAGTGAGCTGCTGCGTGATCGTACTCCCACCGGTCTGTACTTCTTCATTGAACACTTGTTGTTTGACTGCACGAGTTAATGCTTTGATGTCGATTCCAAAATGTGTGTAAAAATTCTGATCTTCGATTGAAATCACAGCATCAATCATGATTTGAGGAATATCCATAAGTGCAACCAAACGCCTATCTTCCTCAGTTCGGAGCTGTCCGACAACGGATTCATCATTGAAGTAAACAAAACCAGTTAGCGTGTCTTCAAACATTTGCGAACGAATCGTTTCATATGAACGAATAGGCTCGTCTTTGACGAGAGCCGTGACGTAGCCATATGCAGCAAAAGCACCCATAGTCATAAGCAAGAGTACGAATATAAATATCCATTTGAACGATAAGAACATCCATTTCATTGTAGCTAGTATCCATGATTTGTTCAAAACACGAAAAATGTTCTTCATAATATAATGGGCTTCCTCCTCATCGCTATGCAATTGATTATACCATAGATCGTCATAAGTGAGAATCTTAAACATCATGTATTTCGTTGACAAGAGATGACTCGATTTGATAGAATTATGAGAATCACATATCAAAATGCACTGAAGGTTCCACAGTAGTTGACTTGTAGATGCTAAACAGAGAGCCGGTGGAGGGTGTAAACCGGTACCTACCTGGCAATGAATTACGTTCCTGAGCAGATGTAGTGAACGAAGTAAGATCATGACTTCAATTAGCTATATTCCGGATTATTTCCGTTAAATCAATCAAGTGAAAGCGATCTGTAGATCCAACATGTAAGTACGACGTGTAAGTACGACGTGTACATGAGGCAATACGGAATACTTTAAATAGGGTGGTACCGCGAGCTAAGTCTTCTCGTCCCTGAAGAAAGAAGGCTTTTTTTGTTTTTCTACAATCAAATATTTAAGGGAGTGACTAGATGGGTTCCTTAGCAGGTGTACACATTTTGGAAGACTTAGCATATAGAGGATTGATTCATCAACTTACAGACCATGAAGGGTTACGCCATAAATTATCCCACGAGCGAGTCGTGTTGTATGCGGGGTTTGATCCTACAGCAGATAGTCTGCATATTGGCAGCTTGCTGCCAATTTTGACGTTGAAGCGATTCCAACAAGCTGGACACACGGCACTTGTCCTTGTCGGCGGAGGTACAGGTCTCATCGGAGACCCCAGTGGTAAAGCAGCAGAGCGTACACTGCAAACAGCTGACATCGTCGAGCAATGGGCAGATAAAATTAAACAGCAGCTTTCGCGTTTTTTGGATTTTCATGATCAGTCGATTGACGCAGCGAAAATCGTGAATAACTATGACTGGCTCGCACAATTGCATGTGATTGAATTTTTACGAGACATCGGTAAAAACTTCACCGTGAATTATATGCTTGCTAAAGATTCAGTAGATTCGAGAATTTCCAAAGGCATATCATTTACAGAATTCAGTTATATGATCCTGCAAGCGTATGATTTCTATAAACTTCATCTTACGCATCAATGTACATTACAAATCGGAGGAAGTGATCAGTGGGGGAATATCACTGCAGGGCTAGAATTGATTAGTCGCACAACAGATCACAAAGCCTATGGATTAACGATCCCTCTGGTAACAAAAAGCGATGGTCAAAAGTTCGGCAAAACAGAGAACGGGACGATATGGTTAGACGCTAATAAAACGTCTCCGTATCAATTTTATCAATTTTGGTTCAATGTGGATGATCAAGATGTTATTACATATCTCAAATACTTCACTTTCTTATCAGCAGACGAAATTGCTGTCTATGAAAATCAAGTTCAACAGCAACCTGAGAAAAGAGATGCACAGCGCACACTTGCGAAAGAAGTCACACAGCTTGTTCATGGAGACGCAGCGCTACAAAGTGCGATTCGGATCACGCAAGCGTTTTTTAATGGTAATGTGCAAGAATTATCCAAACAAGAAATCGAACAAGCATTTCAAGATCAACCACTAACAATTGTTCATGATCAAGAGATTGACATGATCGAATTACTGATTCAGTCAGGATTAGCATCATCCAAAAGACAAGTTCGTCAAGATATCGAGAGCGGTGCCATTGCTGTGAATGGTGAAAAAACGTCAAGTCCAACTCAAACAGTTCGTGAAATGCAACGAATCGGAGATAATTTCCTTATTCTACGTAGAGGAAAAAAAACATATGTTTTAGTGCAGATCTCTTCAGAAGAAACAGCGGATTAACGAAGAAACTACCCACCATCATTCGGTGGGTAGTTTTTTGGGATAACTAAGGTTCACACTAGGTAGCGATTGTTTGTTGAATACGAGCATTTTAACGGGAATAAAACTCTACGATCTGCTTCACATCGATTTCTTGAGGAAGCTCTGTGCGGTCTGGCAATCGAGTGAACTTACCTTCGAGAGCAGTATCATTATAATCGAGAAAGCCTGGCAAATAATTACGATTAGAAAGTGCTTCTAATACAGAATTATTTTTACGGGATCTTTCTCTTAAGCTGATCGAGTCACCAATACTGAGTGTGTGCGACGCAATATCAACTTTCTTGCCATTGACGATAATATGACCGTGACTCACAAGTTGACGAGCACCTGCACGCGTATGAGCAAAGCCTAGTCGATATACAAGGTTATCAAGACGACTTTCAAGTAAAATCATGAAGTTTTCGCCGGACACCCCTTGTAAATGAGATGCTTTCACAAATAAGTTACGGAATTGGGTTTCACTTAATCCATACATATGTCGCAATTTTTGTTTTTCTTGTAATTGAGAACCATATTCACTCAACTTCTTGCGCTGACCTGGACCATGTTGGCCTGGTGGAAATGCACGTTTTAGATCTTTACCTGAGCCAGATAAAGATATACCAAGACGACGGCTTAACTTATGTTTAGGACCTGTATAACGAGACATATA
>CAMCVV010000080.1 GCA_945881905.1 Paenibacillus alvei | reverse complement strand
ATATCGCTGGACATTTACTTTAACTCCATCACCAAACTCTTTCATCATTATTTCTCTTTGCTTCTCATTGTAAGCATATCGAATGATTTTATTTCTTTCTAGCTTAAATAGTGGAGGTTGTGCAATATAAATATAACCGACCTCGATTAATTTTCGCATGTATCTGTAAAAAAAAGTAAGCAATAAAGTTCTGATGTGGGCACCATCAACATCAGCATCTGTCATTATAATAATTTTATGGTATCTTGCTTTATTAATGTCAAAATCATCACTGATTCCTGTACCTAACGCAGTAATAATTGCGCGAATTTCTGTATTCGATAAAATTTTATCTAATCTTGCTTTTTCAACATTTAATATTTTCCCTCTCAAAGGTAAAATCGCTTGAAAATGTCGATCCCTTCCTTGTTTTGCTGATCCTCCAGCAGAATCACCTTCAACAATATAAACTTCACTAACTGATGCATCTTTAGATGAACAATCAGCTAATTTACCAGGTAGTGCACTGACTTCTAATGCGCTTTTTCTTCTCGTAAGTTCTCTAGCTTTACGGGCAGCTTCACGAGCTCTTGAAGCTTGAATACTTTTTTCTACTATTTTTTTTGCTATTGCAGGGTTTTCATCTAAATATTCTGTGAATTTTTCAGCAAATAATGATTCAACGATACCTCTTAACTCACTATTCCCTAACTTAGTTTTAGTTTGGCCTTCAAATTGGGGCTCTGCTATTTTCACTGAAATGATTGCAACTAATCCTTCTCTAACATCGTCACCTGATAGATTTGCATCGGATTCTTTTATAATGTTTGTCTTTCGCGCATAATCATTCATCACTCTAGTTAATGCACTTTTGAAACCAAATTCATGGGTACCGCCTTCATGTGTATTAATATTATTTGCAAATGAATAAATACTTTCGATATAGCTGTCATTATATTGCAACGCAATTTCGATTTGTGTAGAATCTTTCGAAGCTTCGACAAAAATTGGAGGTTGATGTAAACTTTCGCGATTTCGATTCAGATATTCTACAAATGAAATAATACCGCCTTCATAACAAAAATTATGTGATACTTCTGTTCGTTGATCGGTTAATTTTAGTTCAAGGCCTTTGTTCAAAAAAGCAAGCTCTCTTATACGAGATTGAAATATATCATAATCAAATTCTGTGGTTTCTGTGAATATCTCATGATCAGGGTAAAACGTAACGCTTGTTCCTGTTTCTGAAGTATCACCGATTATTTTTAAATCATATTGAGGCACTCCTCGAACATATTCTTGTTGGTACGTATGGCCATCTCTTTTTACTTGAATAATCAATAGTGATGATAACGCATTAACTACTGACACCCCAACTCCATGAAGACCTCCAGATACTTTATACCCTTCTCCACCAAACTTGCCACCAGCGTGCAGCACTGTCATAACTACTTCTAGTGCTGGTCTTTTCATTTTTGGATGTTCTCCTACTGGTATGCCTCTTCCGTCATCTGTTACAGTTACACTTCCATCTGTATTGATGAAAATATCAATATTTTTGCAATATCCAGCTAATGCTTCATCTATGCTATTATCTACAACTTCCCAGACTAAGTGATGTAGTCCTTTTATTGAAGTTGATCCAATATACATTCCAGGCCGCTTACGAACTGCTTCAAGACCTTCTAGTACTTGTATCTGACTTTCATCATACACGTTTTGTTTCGCTGACATATTATCTTTCACCTGCTTCGTTTAAATTAGATCTTTTCACTTAGGTAATTACTTGACTAGCTCTTTTTTTTAATGTTGTTGATGAGATAGGAGAATAGTATATCTTAGAGAAAGTAACAACCAATGACTTATATTCCTCTTCACCAATGAATTCAACTTTTTTTAATTCAATAGCTTTTTGTATATAAGATTTTGAAATTGTTGAGGATTTTTCGATAGATAAATCAAAAATAGCCACAAGTTCTGTTGTCCTTATCATATTATCTCCTCCAAGATGTATAAACATTACATCATTCTCCTACCGATTTACTTTTCCGTTTTCAACCTGATATATTTCAGCGTTATGAAGCTTGTTTAGATGAACACCTTTTAGACTTGTTGTTGTGATGAACGTTTGTACTTTCTCTTGAAATGTTTGAATAAGTTGGGTCTGTCTACTTTCATCTAACTCAGATAGGACATCATCGAGCAAAAGTATTGGATATTCTCCAATTTCTTCATGAATAAGCTCAATTTCTGCAAGTTTCAAAGAAAGTGCAACTGTTCGTTGTTGCCCTTGAGACCCGAATGTTTTCACATCTTTTTCATTTATTGTAAATAATAAGTCATCTCGATGAGGACCAAGTAATGTGACGCCTCTTTTCAATTCTTGTTCCTTTATATGTGTTAACTTTACCATATATTGTTCAAATAGAACAGAATCAACTTCATTCTCGTTAATATTTATCGAGGTCATATAATGAATTTTAATATTTTCTTTATGATTTGTAATTCCAGCATGAATGAAAGTTACCCATTTTTGAAGTTTTTCGATAAAGTTTAAACGTCTTTGAATGATTCTAATGCCATAATTAGCTAATTGTTCATTCCATACTGTGAGCATTATTTCTGTTTGACTTGTCATTACATTTGTATCTTTCAAGAAATTGTTACGTTGCAGTAACACTTTTTGATATTGTAGTAAATCATAAATATAAGAAGGGTATACTTGCCCAATTTCCATATCAAGAAATCTTCTTCTAATACTTGGAGCCCCTTTAACGATATCTAAATCTTCTGGAGCAAACATGACAACATTTAAAGAACCAATATAATTACTCACTTTTTTTTGTTCGAGCCCATTTATTTTTACTTTTTTACCTCTTGAACTTATATTTACATCTAATTTGTATTCACCATATTTTTTTTTGATTTCTGCATTAATATTCGTTTCTTCTGCATTCCAACGAATAACATCTTTTTCTTGATGTGTTCGGTGGGATCTTGTCATGGAAAGTACATAAATTGACTCTAATAAATTTGTTTTACCTTGAGCATTATCTCCAATAAAAATATTTACATTATTATGAATCCTCATGTCGACATACTCATAATTTCGATAATTTTGTAAAGTGATTTTAGTCAATAACATAATGATGCCTCCTACTGTTATTCACTTTACATGTAATTGAGAATTGACGATTTCAAACTTCCCAACACCTTGAATTAAAATTATATCTGAATGAACAAGTTTCTTCCCTCTTCTATTCTCGTTTTCACCATTCACTTCGATAGGAGTGTTTTTCAAAAAAAATTTTGCTTCCCCACCTGACTGTACACAATTAACCATTTTTAATAATTGTGAAAGTGTTATATATTCTGTGTTTATTGTTATTGGTTTCATTTATCTCACCTTAGTTTGTTGTACGATATGGAAGAATAAGTTGGATCATATCGTCGTTATTGTTTGGTTTTAAAATAATGGGCTGCATAACGCCAGTAAATCCAATGATTAGTAGTTCACTATCCATTATTTTAAGTGCTTCTAACATATATTTTGAATTGAACGAAATTTTCAATAAATCACCGCTCATTGAAGATGGTATTATAACTTCGTTTAATTTACCTAATTGTTGTGATGAAGTAGATATCTCAATTGTATTGTCTGTATTCATAACTAATTTAACAATATTGCTTTTGTCCTCTCTTGATATCAGATATGCTCGTTCAATAGCTTCTGTAAATTCTTTTGTTTTTATAATAATTTGACTTTGAAATGATTCTGGAATTAGTTTTGATGTATCTGGATATGAACCATTTATTATTACCGAGTAAAACACCACTGAATCCATTGAAATCATAATTTGATTTTCATCAACATATATATTCACATTTGTTTGGTTGTCTGGCAAAATTTTATTTAATTCATTAAGTGTTCTTCCAGATAAAATTATCTGTGGTACATCGTCATATTTATGAAATTGAATACTGATTTTCTTTTTTGCTAATCGATGTCGATCACATGCAATAAATGTAATATTTTCTTCTGTGATATTCCAAAGAACACCTGTTAATACTGGTGTAGCTTCACTCGTTGAAGTGGCAAATGTTGTTTGATAAATGATTGTTTTTAATAATGCACTTGGTATTGATATTGTTTTTTCATTATTTTGTAATAACGTTACTGTTGGATAATCCTCTGGATTTAATCCCATAATTTGAATAACTGATTGACCTGATGTAATGAATGTTTCAAAATTTTCTTTTACTTCGATCGTTACTGTAGAAGACGGTAACTTCCTTATGATTTCAATGAATATTCTTGATGGAATTACTACTGATCCCGTGTGTTCTATTTCGATAATTCTTACTTCTTCGATATGTATGGGTATTATACTTTGTATTGTTATCTCAGTATCACTTGCAGTTAAAGTCATGCCATTTTGATTAACTTCCACTTTTATCCCTGTTAATATCGGTATTGTAGTTCGTTGTGATATTGCTTTAGATACGTGTTGTATTGCTTGTATTAAATTTTCTTTTTTAACTGTGATTTTCATTATTTCACCTCTATAATTCTTTTATTGAATTTCACTATAATATTATTCTTTTATTTAGTAATAGTAGTAGGTGCACTGAATATGTGGATATCTCTTTTATAGAGCTATATATCAAGGATATTAACCTCTAACAATATGTGAATAACTTTTTTGTATTTAAGAAGCTAAATGTTGTGATTTTTAATTTTTTCAATGAGCATATACACAACTTTATATAACTCTTGATCTTCTTTGATACCAGTTGCTATTTTATCGTGTGCATGTATGACGGTCGTGTGGTCTCTACCACCAAAGTTTTCACCGATTTTTGGAAGAGAAATATCGGTTAGTTCTCTTGTAATGTACATCGCTACTTGCCTAGGAAATGCGATTGCTTTTGTTCTTTTCCTTGATTTAAATTCTTCTAATTTTAATCCATAGAACTCAGATACTTTTTGTTGAATATCAGCTATTG
>CAMCVV010000079.1 GCA_945881905.1 Paenibacillus alvei | reverse complement strand
GGATTAATTGACGCAGCATTGTCTGAATACGAAGCTACTGTAGAACTGATTACCCAATGTGTGAAAGTACTCACCTATCTCTACAATCTAGCTGTCATGCTGTATTATTCTGCTACAACCGGTAACGTCAATTATATTCAACCGTTCATCAACGATGTGACGAAAGCCCATGAAAGCAATCGATCCAACGACAGATCCGCTCTAGTGGCTATCACCGATGCGCAACAAATAAGCTTGGATCAGATCGGGAACGTATTTATTTCCGTTGAAAACAGTGGAAAAACCAATGGTGTATGGTATACGATTGGATATACAATAGGTTCAGTTGCACTATTTGTCCTCGGTCCAGGGAAGTATGCCAAGGGCGTTAAAGCTGCTAAGAAGATAGATGGGGATAAGAAGGCTGATCAGGGAGCGGCTAAGGTCTTTTTTAAAGTAAGTGATGAGGTTTTAGACCATGCAGATTTGGGTGATTTTAATTCTGTTGGACGAATGATAAACGGCGGACATGGACAATCAAATATTGATTATCTATTCAAAAACAACATTGACTTTAATATAGTCAAGAAATACGATAATGGTGTTAGAGTTGGTAATGTTCCAAGCCATAAAAACAAATTCAAACAAACAGGAACTGGACAAGCTTGGTTTCCATCAACTTGGTCAAGAAATGATATAAAAAATGCGGGTGAATATGTTACAAATTTAGCAAAAAACTTGGAAAAAGGTGATGGCGTCTGGATGTTTGCCGAATACAATGGAGTTAGAGTTGGTGTAATTAAAAGTAATGGGAATATCGGTACAATAGTGCCTGATAATTCTTTGCAACCATAGGAGGAATAAATGAATAAGATAAGAGTAACCGAGCTAATAGCAATAAGACAAACTTTACATCCAGATGATCCCAAAATACAGGATATTTGGAGTGAACTTTCGAGTGTCCTAAGTGAGTTTCTTGATGAAACATTGGAATTTCTCCAAAACTGTTCAAGCGATGAAGTGTATTGGTTAAGTGAAGTTTTCGAAGATGTGGCTTCAGAACTAAAAAACATTGAATTCATCAACTGTATCGTTGCACTTCAAGATAAATATCAGTCTATAGATATCCAAAATGATATTGAATTTGCTAGAAAAGCAATGCAATTATAGTGTCACGAGTTTCGAAAGACACTCAAACAGCCCTAAAAACAGCACTTTATAAATTGCTGATGGGTTATGGAAGGCTACAAAGAAGTAGTGGCCTCTATATTAATGTTAATACAAGGATGTGAATTTTGTGAATACAATATCTGTTGATGATTCAAAAAGAGCTTATAAAGAAGCTGTTATTGACCAAATACGATTAGATAAAGTGATAATTAATAATATATTCAAATAAGGTGTAAACAAAATGAAACGAGTTCTTATTGATTATGGTATTGAAATATGCGAGGAAGATAGTAAATATTATCTAATATTTGATGACGGTGGGATCGTTTCACATTATGCCAGCATCGAGATATCAAAGGATGATGCACATAGAGCGATGAAGAGTGCGTCTGAGGCTGGAGAAGTGATATTGCATTATCAAATAATTGAGGATCAAAAAAAGAGAAGAACGTGCAAGTAATAAGTAATAAATACACCTTATTCTCAAGATGTTCTGACCACCTAAATGAAACGCCTTGTGGTTATTCCGACCATCTAAGCTCGAGCAACCACAGTCTTCACTTCCGAAGGTAATGGCTCGGCAGGGGTCGCTTGTGATTAAGTGCCTCTAACCTGCGATTTTTTATTAGGATGTTCATATCAAGACTGATAGTTGCGATGATGAGTCGAATCCTAGGTCAAACTACATTTAGATAGTTCAAGATGAAATGGAACAGTGTGGATTAAAACCTTTATGGTCAGAACTAAAGGAAATCAATTGAGTTGAATAACTAGAATCAATAAAAATAAAATTGTAAATGCATAAACCAACAGTGAAGTGATGGAATTGACAAACTTAGTCGTTCCATCACTTTTTCTGATTCTGTAAGTGGGTAAGCCATCAGGGGAAAGTCCCTTCCATCACCGATCCCAAGCATAAGCCCACTCACATCGACCTCAGCACGTGTCGAGGTGGGTGGGCTCGAATTCGTGGAATACCTGTGGATCTATACAGGGACATGCGAAGGCCAAAGCTCATGGATGACTGCACAAGCTTTCGCGGAACCCCCCACCTCTCGTATCGTCAAGCGTGCAGCAGCAGATGACCGTGAACAAGTACGTCAGTGGAACACTGCCTTCCTCTTTTCGCCTGAGATTACAGGCAAATCGCCTATCGAGAATCTGCTCAATAAACGTGCAGCAGAGCGTGTGTTCCAAGAAACCAATAAGAAGTCGCATCTGTCTCAATTTCTCAAAGGCTTGATCGATGCCGTAGCTGAAGAATTCGAGTCTATGCTAGACCTCGTGTTGCAAGCTGCGAAGATGCTGGGGTATTTGTACAATGTCGCAAAAATGTTCTATTATTATGTGACTACAGGTGATATCGAATATATTCAACCATTTCTCAACGATGTGAACAAAGCGTATGACGCTGCGAGCCAACTCGTCCAAAGCACCGATGCCGCATCCATCCAGAAATCCCTTGCCAATACGGTAGCATCGGTCAAAACCATGGTGAGTGACTATGTATTGAACAGCAACTCCTTGAAAGTAGCTTTCGATGCTGGATTTGCGATAGGTGTCGTTGCTGCAACGGTCCTCGGTCCAGGGAAGATTACCAAGGGCATGAAAGCTGTAGGTAAAGCTGCAGATGGCGTTACGAATGCCGCCAAGGATGCTAAGAAGATAGATGGGGATAAGAAAGATAGCGCGGGAAGTAAGAAGGCTGATGCGGGAGCGAGTAATTCACTTGTTAAAGATACTGGTAGCATTTCCAAGAACACAGACAACTTGAGGGCATGGGCAAAAGATAATGGATGGGTACAACAAAATACTGCAGGAGAAGTCGAGCAGTGGGGAGTAAGAAACGCTGATGGTACATTTAGTTGGCGATTAAAACTTAAACCCGAAGCAAGTGCCAGAGAAGGTTTGGGAGCAGGTAGCAATCAACCCCGTTTTGATGCTAGACTAGATGATAAAGGAACGTATATCAATCCTTTTACTGGTGAAACGGGTGGACGAAATATAGGTACACATATTCCTCTTGGGAAGTGATATGTATGGATAAAGAAAGTCTATTGGAAATCTTGTTAGATCCAACATCAAGTGATGCAGAGAAAGATGATGCAGTAATTGAACTAGGAAGTAACTTTCAAGACGATGATACAATTGATATTCTAATCAAAGTTTCAAACAACATCAACTGCGATGAGATGATTGTGGCAAGTTGTGGTGAATCATTAGCACACATATGGCTGACCAATCAACGAGTTGATTATGAAAAATTATTACACTTAAAAGGAGTAGCATTAGCCGAAGCGCTGTCATTGATTAAAGCTCAACGCCCTGATTGGTATATAACGTATTCAGATTCATATCAAATCTAGTTCTATGGATTGCCCAAAAGGTTAACCTTTTGGGCTTATTTCGTTGGTGGGGCTATACAATGCCGAATATTGATTAGTACTCATGTCGCGAAAATGTTCGATTATTATGTGACTACAGGTGACATCGCGTATATTCAACCGTTTCTGAACGATGTGAACAAAGCGTATGACGCTGCGAGCCAACTCGTCCAAAGCACCGATGCCGCAGCGATCAAGCAAATGCGCGACAATACGTTAGCATCCGTCAAGAAGATGGCGCGTGACTATCTAAAGAATAGCAACTCCTTGAAGATAGCGTACGACAGTGGATATGCTCAAGCTGCCGTCTTCCTCTTGATCTTCGGTCCAGGGAAGATTACCAAGGGCATGAAAGCTGTAGGTAAAGCAGTAGATGGCGTTACGGGTGTAGCCAAGGATGCTAAGAAGATAGATAATGAGAAGAAAGATGATAAGGGAAGTAAAGGGTCTGATGCAGGTAAGGCTATACCAAAGAAATTATTTTCTAAACTACCGAATTATGTTAAAGACGCATATAGCAAATATAACACGAATGGTTGGAACGGTAATTATGCAGGACAAACAGCAGGAACGAAAGCTGGGGGAACCTATAAGAATTTAGATGGTCCTTTACCAAATGTTGACGCGAAAGGCACCCCAATTACTTATAAAGAATTTGACGTAAACAACAAATTGCCCGATGCATCGAGAGATGCTGAGCGGTTTGTTGTCGGAAGTGATGGATCTATTTATTATACTGACAGTCATTACGGAGACAAAGCAAGCCCATCTGGATTAGATAAATTTATTAAAATAGAGTAGGTGAATCATCAAATGAATTTGAATTTTCATTATGTAACAAGAAGCGAAATTCATGGCATACGAAAGTACTATTCTACAAATGAAACACTTTATATTGTTCAAATCGATGGCAAAACGATTAGAAATCTGAATGAATATCTGAAAGAAATTAGTACACAGTTCCAATTTCCGATACCAACTAAGGGTCTTGATGGTTATCTTGACTGGATGAGAGATTTAAGTTGGTTAAAGAAAGATGGATACGTATTAATTATTGATAATTATAGCGATTTTCTGAGTGAAGATTTTAAAAATAAAGATTGTATCCTCAAGATATTTGATGAAGACTTAATACCGTGGTGGGAATTTGATGTAAAAAAACATGTTGTAGATGGGCACGCAAAGACATTTAAAGTGTATCTTGTAGAAAATTAATAGTATTTTGAGGCTACAGAAATTTTGTACTATCTAGATTATAGCAATTGATACCAATTATGCACTGTAACTTCAGGTCTATGTGTTGTCTAACCACCTTTTAGACACAATTCAAGAAATTCATCCACACCGTCGGAAATGCCCGTGGTTTGGGTTGAGCTGTGTTCGTTTGCGACCACGTCGCGGGGGACAACTCGAATTCGCGGAATATTTGTGGATCTATACAGGGACATGCGAAGGTCAAAGCTCGTGGATGACCGCACAAGCTTTCACGCGGTAATTGTCAAACAAGTTGTCGCAGATCTCTAGAATATGTATGAGTTAAGAAGTTCGTATATTTTCGATTTTTGTCTGACTGATTCTTTCTGGATTTAGCCATACTTCATCATCTAGCGACCAGTCCCGAATTTCTCTAGACCATCT
>CAMCVV010000078.1 GCA_945881905.1 Paenibacillus alvei | reverse complement strand
TGACCAAACCGCTCACATTCTTCAAACAACTGTTTTTTGCGATCAAATTCAGATTGAATCTCTTTGACTTCGAGACTTTCCTCTACAAGAGATTTCCAATATAAATACGTAGAGACATCTTCTGAAGAATTAATCATATCACCGATATCATAGGCTTGCATAAGAATCGTTGACATATCTATGGCATGTAATTCCTGAATGTTCGTCGTCATTTGCACAACCTCCATACGTGTATTGAATATTTCTCCTATCATAACACAGATTAATCTGATTTACTTCTTTAATTCATATGTTACGTTCACTTTCATTTCTTCTAGCGAGTACACATCTAAGCACCACACATAAAAACCGCTATCTCTCATGGAGAAAACGGTTTTTATGTATATGCTTTATGTCATTTGGACGGTATCTTGATGTTGTGAAATTTGACTTAATGCTTGTCCTGCTTCATCTTTGTACTTGACTCTTACTGCGAGATCTCCTATTGCAATGACACCACGCAACTCATCTTGTTCTACCACAGGTAGACGACGTATTTGTTGATCTGCCATGATTTGTGCGGCTTCGTCGATCGAAGTATCTTCTTTGACTGTAAATAATTTTGTCGTCATGACTTCTCTTACACTTTCAGAACCTGAACGTTTCTCTGCGTAACCTCGAATCACGAGATCACGATCAGTAATCACACCCAATATTTTGCGATCTTGCACAACAGGCATGAACCCGATATTATGTTTTTGCATTTTTAAAGCGACATCGAACACATGGTCATCTGCAGATACTGTAACGCAATTTGTCGTCATCACATCTTTTATTTTTTTGGAATCCATTTGGTCGTATTCCTCCCTACATGTATGACAACAAACTGAAAATACAGACGTTGTCTTCCTCTTATCGTATCCTTTTCAGACGTAATCATACATCGAAGACTCTCTTAGGTGTTATTTCGACTCCATATAATGCAACGCCATCGATAATAGCAATTGACTTGCTACACGCATCGCTGTTTCATCAATATCGAACATAGGATGATGATGAGGGGACTCAATCCCTAATTGCTCGTTACCTGCACCTACAAACATAAAGCAACCAGGAACTTTTTGGATATAATAACTGAAATCCTCTGCGGCCATAATTAATGGAGCGTCATGCACGAATGATTCACCGAGCAATCGAGCACCCACTTCATGAAATCGCTGAACTTCTTTCACATGATTCACGAGTGCAGGATATCCCCAGATACATTCCCATTCATACGTCGCATTGAACATCGCACACGTCGAAGCGATCATTTGCTCTATGCGCGATTTCACTTCAATACGAAGTAAAGCATCAAATGTACGAACAGTTCCTTTCAATTGGCATGTTTCGGCAATCACATTAAATACAGATCCCCCTTGAATCGATCCTACGCTAATTACACAGGGTTTCGTTGGATCTACATGACGGCTTACAATCGATTGCAGATTGACTACCAAGTGTGAAGCAATCGCTATGCTATCTATGGTTTGATGAGGAAGTCCACCATGCCCACCTTTTCCTTTGATGTTGATCGTGAATTCGTCTGATGCAGCCATCATTGCACCTTCGCGAGCATAGATATGTCCAACTGGATAGGGAGTCCACAGATGCACGCCATATATGACATCTATACCTGCTAGCACACCATCTCGAATCATTGCTAATGCGCCACCTGGCGTGATTTCCTCAGCAGGTTGGAACACCAATACAAGATTTCCTTGTAATTGCGCTTGCAAGTGACTTGCGGTATAAGCAATGCCTAGTAATATCGCTGTGTGTGCATCATGTCCACATGCATGCATGACACCAGGTACCTTAGATGAATAATCGCAAAGCTTCTCATCTTGAATCGCCAATGCATCCATGTCAGCTCTTAGCGCCACAGTGGGTCCTGAGTGTCGTCCTCTGATGATACCTACGACACCGTGTCCACCGACTTGCGTCAACACATCGATCCCCCAACTTCTTAAGAGCTCAGCAATAAAATGCGCTGTGTGTTCTTCATGATAAGAAAGTTCAGGGTTTTGGTGCAAATACCTCCGCCAGGTAACCATCTGGGGATATATGTTTTCGAGTTGTTCGATAAATGGTTTCTTCATTCTGGTCCTCCATTCTATGCCAAAGTCCAACAAAACGATTTGATCTTGATCCCTAACTTGCAGAAGCCTTAAAAACATACTATCATAAAAAAGAAAACTTATGTAACTAATGGAGGCGTTTTTATGATTATCGAAACAAGTGGACTGAAAGGTTTGAAATCCGATCTTGAACATCTCGATGAAGTCACAACTAAGCTTGGCTTTGTCCGCTGGCAGTGGGAATATTATCGTGCCACGTATGACTTGAAAATTATTGATCCAACCACTAATGCAGAATATTTCTTGCGTACCAATGCGAGAGTAGAGTTAGGGAAACTTGAAGCGAAAGATGCGATCTTAGTCATCGAGGACTCTTATATCGGAATCACCACTTTCCCACATGGATTAGACTATGAATTACCTGTACCTGAACCCATCTTAACAATCGCCAAACAAGCATTAACCAAATTAACCCAACAATTGTCTCTATAAATGGATCACGAGAAGAATATTCCGCGCAGAGGTAGCCCAGATTTTATATTGCTTTTTTTAACATTCGTATTGGTTTGTTTTGGCATTGCGATGGTTTTCAGTGCAAGTTCGATGACGACTTCTTTCACGAGAGATGACCCTTGGTTTTTCACAAAAAAACAAATCATTTCTGTGATTATTGGTGCATCGTGCATGCTAATCGTCATGAATATTTCTTACATGAAACTGAAGAAACTAGTGTTCCCTGGATTTCTCGTTGTATTATTTCTTCTCATACTCATCTTGTTTACTGGTGAACAAACCAATGGAGCAAAAAGTTGGTTTTATATCGGGAACTTCGGTCTTCAACCTTCAGAATTTGCTAAGTTGAATTTAGTGTTGCTACTTGCATCGATCATTAGTAACAAAAACGAGAAATTTCGTGAACTGCTGACAGGGATCTTTCCTGCACTTGTGGTCACGTTCATCGTGTGCATGCTCATTATTGCTCAACCCGATCTCGGAAGTGCTATAGTAGTTTTCTTCTCTGCTGTCGTGATCATCGTCATTGGTGGATCCAAAATCAAGCACTTACTGTTGTTACTTGCAGGTCTAGTTATATTCATCTTCGCGGTCTATTTCTACTTTAAGTTTACCGGTGCTACGATCGAGAACGATTATCGCTTACAACGCATGGTGACGTTCATGAATCCGTGGGATAATCAGTTCGACAGTGGATATCAATTAGTTCAATCACTTCTTGCATTCGGCCATGGAGGAATTACAGGAGCAGGCTTCGGTCAAGGGGTTCAGAAATTACATTATCTCCCAGAAGCTCATAATGACTTTATATTTGCGATTGTTGGTGAAGAATTAGGATTTATCGGCGTAATTATATTTGTAATCACATATCTCTTAATGATTTGGAGAGGAATTATCGTTTCTTTGCGCAGTCAACATATGTTTGGCATGTTAGCAGGAACAGGTATCATGGTGATGATTGCTTGCCAAGCATTAATTAATATTGGTGGTGTTACGAGTACTTTACCTCTAACCGGAGTTACTTTACCACTGATCAGCTATGGCGGCACTTCGATGATGGTGAGCTTAATCGCTATTGGGCTTGTACTGAGTATTTCTCGAGATCAACATATCCATGACAACAACAAATCCACGGAAACTTAGAAGAAACTGATGTTTACACATCAGTTTCTTCTTTGAGCGATATCCCTTCAACTTTAACATTCACTTCAATTACGTTTAGCCCTGTCATGTTTTCTACAGCTGATTTTACGTTTTCTTGTAAGGCTCTACACACGTCTTGCACATGTAACCCATATTGAATGATTACTCGTAAATCTATCGCAGCTTCTAGTTCTCCTACTTCCACGATAACACCTTTTTGGATATGCCGACCACTGATGCGCTTAGCAATTCCTTCAGATATTCCTCCAGACATAGCTGTCACACCTTTCGTTTCCATTGCAGCAAATCCTGCAATGGAAGAAACCACATCGTCTGATATGCGTATACCTCCATGTTGACTTACTTCAGACATTTGTTTCCACTCCTTTTTTTGGGTATATTTTACATTTTACTGGTGATCTACGATAGATGCAAGTGAACACCGTCAGCTCTATTCCAGCGAAATAAATAAACCTCTAGTAGGCTAGAGGTTTCAAGATGATCGACAAGCTCACTTATTAGGATTTGGAAGCACGTGCTTCATAGAGTTCTGCTAGATTTCGTTCTAACTTTGCAAGTAAATCTTTACCTTGTATAGAGGATATTAATCCCGCACGAATGGCAAAATCAATTTCTTTGGAAAAACCATACATTTGCGTATCCAGTACTTCTTCGTATACCGGGCACTGACGTGTAGTAAGATTTTTCATTTGGACTTCAATTAATTTCTCTATTTTTACAGCATCCTCTTGAAGAAGAAGATGTGCTTTATGATGTAAATTCACGATAAGATTAGATGAAGACATCTCAACCTTCCCCCCCAAAAGTGTTACGTTGCGAATTGATATGACATATCCTCTAGTTTAAGATAATTAGAGAGAATACACAAGAGAAGATACCTTCTAATTCATAAGAAGATACCTTCTGACTTAAAGTAAGAATTACTCCATGACATGTATTTGTAATTGATGCTTAGCGAAGACGGCTGCCATCATTTTCTTTGCTTCTTCTGCATCAGGACCATGCACATGTAAATCGTATTTACCTTTATTCACGAGAGTTGTGAAAAGCCCCAATATGCTTTTGACGTCAATATATTTATGATCATATTGTAAAACGATGGATGATCTAAACGTACTGGCTACTTGGGAAATCTCGACAATCGCAGCGTTATTTTCATTCGACATGAATATTACCTCCAAAAATAATATATATTTACTGTAATCATACCTTGTCTTACCCCACTTAAGCAACTGTTTATTTCCGAAGTACACATATTCTAGAGGATGGAATATTCCTTGACATTGCTCTTCAATTTTAATAAAATGAATAAAAAGTGACGGATTACATTCGGTTGAATTTTTTTGTGTACACCCTCTATCGTTTTGTTCCTGATAAAAGCAGCGGCTGAACTTCTTTTATCACTATCAGATGATCATTCTCTGTAACAAAATTGAGCACATGAATTCACCTCTGTTTCTTTGTGTGACCTTTTTACTTAAATTCATCCATTAAACAAAGGAGTTTTCTCTA
>CAMCVV010000077.1 GCA_945881905.1 Paenibacillus alvei | reverse complement strand
ACACATTCTATTGTTTTCGTCGGACTCATTTATTTCCATTACAGCTCATGCATGTATGACTTTTGTATAGAGCAAGCTAACTTGGTGTAAATCAATTATACTTCAAGGAGGGGAAATTATGCGTGTGGGCACCTTTATTATGGGGAGCTTAGTTGGAGCTGCAACTGTATTGTATGTAAATCGTGTGAGCAAAAGCAACAGTACAATGACGAACACATCGATGAATTCGGGAGGCGTGTTTTTTCAACGAATCATGGAATTTCTGTCTACAACAAAAGTGAATATCCCTGCATCAAACAGTCATCCACAAGATACCGATCAAAATCGTTACACGATACCAAATCATGCAGATTCTCAATCGCAATCTACGACAAATGAAAACCCGAAGCAAACACATGAATATGTTTCAAGCACTTCATAAAAGTCAACGGATAGCGCAGCATGACTTATTGAGTCTGCTGTGTTTTTATTTTGGTTGGAAGTTAAACGTGCATTTCTATATGATAAATGATAGAATTAAAGCAAGAAATTTGAGTAGTTGAGAGAGAACCATTTATTTTTCTGCATCATATTGTACTCTAACAAAGAGATTGGGGAGGATCCTATCGTGAAAATAGAGCGCTTAAGTCAAGATAAGATAAGGATTTTCCTAACATTCGATGATTTAACAGAGCGTGGCATTCAAAAAGATGATATGTGGAGAGAGATTCCAAAAGTTCATGAATTATTTAGTGAAATGATGGATCAAGCTTATTCTGAACTTGGTTTCGATGTGAATGGACCACTAGCAGTAGAAGTGTTTGCATTACCTGCACAAGGCATGGTCGTCATTGTAACAAGAGGGAAAATCGATTTTCAATCACATATAGATAAATACGATGAGCACGATACAGACGAAATCTACGAAATGGAAGTAACACTTGAACAAACAGATTTAATTTCATATGGTTTTTATGAATTAGAGGATTTATTACAATTATCGAAAGTGGTTAATCCTTACCTCATTGATGGGGGCACTTTATATTTCTATAAAAATAAATATATTTTGCAAATCGAACCTGTTGAGATCGACGAGCAAAAACTTCATAATATTATTTCTATTTTATCAGAATACGGTGAAGCGACTTCGATCACACAAGCAGTTTTAGAAGAATATGGGAAAGTGCTTATTGCAGATGATGCTGTGAAAGTTATTTGTCAGCAATTCAAACTGTAAGTATACTAAACGTACCGCTATGTTAGAACTTATCTTATCATCAATGCTTAGATTATGAATGTCATCAAAAGGTGAATACAGATGAACATGCTCTCTATGGTAATCGCGACAATTGCTCCAGGAATCTCTTTGCTGTTGTATTTTTACTTGAAAGACCGCTATGAGCTTGAACCGATCAGGCTTGTAAGCAAAATGTTTTTATTTGGAGCGCTGATCGTTTATCCCGTTATGTCGATTCAGCAAGCATTCATTCAAGAATTCGGCAATGGATATGTTCTGTTGTCTTTTTTTATTTCGGGTGGAATTGAAGAGTTTTTTAAGTGGTTTCTCATGTACCATCTGATTTATCGCCATGCTGAATTCGATGAGCCCTATGATGGAATTGTTTATGCTGTTGCGATCAGTTTAGGTTTTGCTACACTCGAAAATGTCATCTATGGTTTTTTGCTTGATCCTACTTTTTTTGAATTAATGCTTAGGGCATTACTTCCTGTATCAGGTCATGCATTGTTTGGTGTGATGATGGGCTACTATATGGGCCGAGCCAAGTTCGAACCAAAGCAAGCCTATAGACTGATGTGGATATCGTTAATAATTCCTATTTTATGGCATGGCCTTTATGACTGGTTGTTGTTATCAACACGTTCAAACTGGGTGTGGTTTATGATTCCTTTAATGACTTTTTTATGGATAAGAGCGCTATTGAAAATCAAGCGATCACAAGTCAAATCATTACCTCAAGTGTTGTATAGAGATCCAAAAATGTAAATAAATATCAGATTCAAACACGTGGTTATAGGGAACAATAAGTATAAGTATGTGTAAGTATTTGATGCTTTATTTGCAAAGGGAGGACATCATGACAATTACCAAAAGAGTAAAAGTGAGAATTCAATGTAAACAATGCGGAGAACGATTTATATTGAGGGGCAAAAAAGAAATCGACAAAGTAGATACAGGATTTAGACGATGTATTTGTGACAATGCGAAAGATTTTGACTTGAAAACAATCAAATCTTAATGAGGCACATTCAATGGGAATGTGCTTCATTTTTCGAAACATTTGGATTAACCATGTATAGCGGGATGTGAATAAGTAAAAACTTAGCTCATGTTGTATTGCAAAAGGAGAAGATCTTCGATATGTATACAAGAATGAGTAAAATAATGTTTCCCGTTCTCTTCGTTGTTTTGATTGGCGTCTGGAGTTGGGGGTATCTCGGAATACAAGAAAAAAAACGATTACAAATCAAAGTAGAAAATCAGTATCAAAGAGCATTTCATGAATTATCCACAAATATTGAAAAAATGAATGATGAACTCGGTCATTCGATGGTGTTGAGCTCGGTTAGCAAAAATATTCACCGCAAAGGACTCGTGAATGCTTGGCGTTATGCACATTTAGCTAAAAGCAATATCACCCATCTCCCCTTAGGCGCAATGCCTATCCACGATACAGAAAAATTTTTGGCGAATGTAGCTCAATTCTCTTATGAAATGTCGGTTCGTGATCATGAGAAACAACCCTTAAATCAAATTGAAATCGATAAATTACATACACTTTATCAACACTCGAAAGCGATATGCGAATCAATTCAATACGTTCAATCACAGGTGCTTGAAAAAAACTTGCGTTGGATGGATGTAGAGAGTGCTTTGAGTGCTAAGGATATTCCAGAAAATCATATGATTATTGATGGATTTTCAAGTGTAGACAAAAATATTGGATCATTCAGTGATGTTGACTGGGGTTCAGGAATGATGGAGCTCTACCATACAAACCGTGTACAAATGATTGTTGGAGAGGATAAGAACATTGAAGAAATCAAAGAAAAAGCAATTCAATTATTCGGTTTAACCGCAGATCAGCAAGTCGAAGTCAATGAGAGCGGTCATGATGGAATCGGTTTTGGTTCCTATCGCGCAACAATTCGAGAAACAGATTCAGATGACAATCCCATCTACATGAACTTCACGAAAAAAGGTGGACACTTAACTTTTTTGAGCCATAGTCGAGAAGTTATTGAAACTAAATTGGATGCAAGACGTGCTCGAGATCTAGCTAATGAATTTTTGGAACAAAAAGGGTATGTCGATATGACAGCTGTTCATTATGAACAACACCATCACGTAGCAGATCTAGTTTTTGTCAAACGTCAAGGGGAAATCCTGATTTATCCTCAACAAATTCGGGTCATGGTCGCACTAGATAATGGCGAGATTATAGGTCTTCAAGTTTCTGAGTATGTATTTGCATCAAAAGACAGGAATGTTGAGCCGATGACGGTAAGTATGGAAGAAGCACGAAAGCAAATACACGATGATTTCGAGATCACCCGCTCAAGAAAAGTAATCATCTTCAATTCAACTAAACAAGAAGTTCCGTGTTACGAATTTTCGGGTAAGATTCATAATCAGGAATATCGCATATATATCAATGGACATACAGGAGCAGAAGAGCTAATTGAAACTATAAGAGCTAAGCTACAAGAATGAAGTGTAGCAAAGTCATCCATATTGCGAAAAAATGCATACCGACAAAATGTATACAGGACTTTTTCAGTCTTTGCATCAAATAGTTGATTATGCTATAATATTCCTTTAGCAGGCAATGCCTGTTTTTTTGTTCTTAATGTACAAGTAGGGGGATTGTGCAAGTGAAGAAAATAAATATTGCTATTGACGGACCAGCAGGTGCAGGTAAAAGCACAATTGCAAGGAAAGTCGCTGAAGCATTAGGATATATATATGTCGATACAGGAGCAATGTATCGAGCTGTCACTTGGCAAATCCTACAAGACAGTGGATGGCCACAGCAAGAATTAGTCATCATATCTCGAATCAAAGACATGAAAATTGAAATTGTACCAACCCAAGACGAACAGCTTGTTATCGTGAATGGGATCGATGTAACCAAACAAATACGATCAACTGAAGTTACTCAACATGTATCTGAAATTGCTCGTATAGCTGAAGTCAGGCATGAATTAGTTGCTCAGCAGCAACGATTAGCTACGCATAAAGGTGTAGTGATGGATGGTAGGGACATAGCAACAAAAGTAATGCCTGATGCAGAAATAAAGATTTTTTTGACGGCTAGTATTCATGAACGAGCTATGCGAAGATTAAAAGAATGGCAAAACCATGAAGAAATCACTAAGACGTTAACAGAGATTGAAAACGATATATCAACACGCGATCAAATGGATGAACAAAGAGCTATATCACCATTGGTTCGAGCGGAAGAAGCTATATTACTTGATAGTACATCGATGAGTATCGATGAAGTTGTTGAATATATTCTTGATTTGTGTCATTCCGCAGCAAAAGGGGGTCCATAGAATTGCATTATAACGCATGGCGAACTTTTTTCCGTTTTTTCTTTTCCCTATTTTACAGATGGCAAGTGAGCGGCAAACATCATGTTCCACTAAACGGTGCTGTTATTTTATGTTCAAATCATAGCAGTTTGTGGGATCCACCTATTCTTGCTTCCCCACTTTCAAGAAAAGTTCATTATATGGCAAAATCAGAGTTATTTCGAATCCCCATATTCAATAAAATCATTGCACAGCTAGGGGCTTTTCCAGTAAAACGTAATGGGATTAGTAAGGAATCTATAAAAACAGCATTACATTTGTTAAGTGAAGGCAAAGTCATTGGTATTTTTCCGGAAGGATCTCGGAAAGTCACTATAGGGGCTGCACAAAAAGGTGCAGCGAGTCTAGCACTTAAATCCAAAGCAACATTGATACCCGTTGCTATTGTTGGGAATTATCGATTATTCAAACCTATGAAAGTAATATATGGGAGTCCACTAGATTTAAATGAGTTTCAAGGTTCCACATCCGACGATATCGAGCAAGCAACAGAAAAAATGATGTTTTCCATCCGAACTATGCATCAAATGAATAGGTAAAGATGTATACTAGGAATAATCAATTATAGTTCAACGGTTCGACCACTAAGGAGGAAATATATATGTCTGAAGAAATAAAAGATCAAGTCAATCCAATAGAAGCATTAACAGAAGCACCGAAAGAAGATGTGTTTGCAGCAGCACCACTTGAAGAAGCGAGTGATTCACAACAATCAGCAATGAGTGATATTATGATTCTAAAAAAAGGTGACATCGTTAAAGGAAGAATCGTGAAAGTTGACGAAGATCAAGCTTTTGTTGATATTGGATATAAATATGACGGGATCATTCCTGTTCAAGAGCTTTCTGTAATGCCACAAGACCAAGCTACACATGCTGTTCAAGTTGGCGATGAAGTTGAATTAAAAGTATTATCCTTAGATGACGGCAAAGAAAAACTTCTGCTTTCAAAACGAGTAATCGATAGTGAAAATGCTTTACAAATATTACAAAGCAAACTGGAAAGCAAAGAAATCATCGAAGCTAAAGTCGTCGAAGTAGTAAAAGGTGGACTTGTGGTTGATGTGGGAGTTAGAGGATTCGTACCTGCATCGATGGTCGAACGCAGTTACGTAGAAGATTTCAGTGACTACAAAAACCGTACACTTCGTTTAAGAGTGAAAGAAATAGATCTCGAGAAAAACAAAGTGATCCTTTCACAAAAAGATATCCTAGATGAAGAATATGAAGACAATAAAAAAGTGAAATTAAGTTCCATTAAAGT
>CAMCVV010000076.1 GCA_945881905.1 Paenibacillus alvei | reverse complement strand
TGAGATTCAAGTGAACTATCTCTTTGTAATTCCAGTCGGTATTCCGTCATTTCTAATATTTTTTCCGTAAGTTCAGTAACAGATACAAAAGAGGCCATTTGTTGCAACTGGTTGATTAATTTGTTGAATTGCTCGAGAGTACGCTTCGTTCGTGCGCTAATATCTATTTCATCTAATGATCCTAATCCATCAAATACAGATACCCCTTTTTGATTCGCATGTTGGACGAGCTTGTCGATTGTAGAATCACCAATCCCTCGTTTAGGGGTGTTCACAATTCGATTGAAGCTAATGTCGTCTGCAGGGTTCGAAATTAATCGCAAATAAGCGAGTATATCTTTAATTTCTTTGCGATCGTAGAATTTGACACCACCTACGATTTTGTATGGGATTTGCGATTTAATAAGTCTTTCCTCGAGTACACGGGATTGTGCATTCGTACGATAAAGAATTGCATGATCATCATAGCTCGTACCTTGATGATGATTTTTCCTAATCGTGTCTGCAACAAAATAAGCTTCGTCAATTTCTGAACTCGCTTGGTACATGTGGATTTTTGAACCTGTCGCTTTATCTGTCCGCAGTATTTTCTCTATACGATTTTTGTTGTTTGAGATGACATCATTCGCTGCTTGCAAAATATGTTTACTCGATCGATAATTTTGTTCTAATACGACTGTCATTGGATGCGGATAATCTTTTTCAAAATTTAATATATTAGATATGTCTGCTCCTCGCCAACGATAGATCGACTGGTCACTATCTCCGACTACACAAATATTTTTATTCTTTCCTGAAATTAGTTTGCATAACATATATTGTGCGTGATTCGTATCTTGATACTCATCTACGTGGACGTAACGGAATTTGCTTTGATAGAAATCTAGCACTTCGGGTGCCAAATGAAATAAATCTAAGGTCATCATAATTAAGTCGTCGAAATCTAATGCATTGTTCAGTTTTAGCTTTCTTTGGTACATCGTGTAAACTTGAGCTACATATTTTTCGATGTATGCACTTGCTTGCTGATCATACTTATGTGGATGTATCAATTCATTCTTCGCTTTACTGATCATCGCTTGAAATACTTTATCTTGAATTTTCTTGCTATCTATATTGAGGTCTTTCATACAATTTCGAATAACTGAGAGTTGGTCACTCGCATCGAGTATCGTGAAATTCGAACTAAAGCCGATTCTTTCAATATCCCGACGCAAAATTCGCACACACATCGAATGAAATGTAGACACCCAAATATCTGTCGCTGAGGGTCCAACAAGTTTACTGACTCGATCTAGCATTTCTCGCGAAGCTTTATTTGTAAATGTAATCGCTAAAATACTCCATGGCGCGACGCGATGTTCAGCAATTAAATACGCAATACGATGTGTAATCACACGCGTCTTACCACTTCCCGCTCCTGCCATGATGAGTAAGGGACCGTCAATATGTTGCACTGCTCGTTGCTGCTCCTTGTTCAGTCGATGTATCGCTTCTATGATAGGTAATCGTCCATTCATGTGAGTATCCTTCCTGTTCAAATAAGTTTTACCGTTTCAAGCGCTTGATCCACATTACGATAAATCATATTTCCAACAATAATCGTATCTGCAATGGCTGCAGCTTGTTTTGCTTTTTCCACAGTATCGATCCCACCACCATAAAATAATTGTGCTTGATGTATGTTATCTTTAACTTTGGCCAAAAGCTCCATATCCCCGAATTGTCCACTGTATTCGATATATACAATCGGCATCCGCAATAAGCGATCTGCAATCTGGGCATATGCAACTACGTCTTTACTATCAAGCTGCGTATCTGCATGTGTTACCTGTGCAGCTTTTGCTTGTGGATTTAAAATAATGTAGCCTTCTGGTATAATCTCATCCCAGTTCAACACACTGCCATATCTTTTTATCGCTTGTTGATGATAGCCAATAATCCAATCAGGATGCTTAGCGTTAAGCACTATAGGAATCAAATACAAATCAAAACCTAGAACAATCGCATCCACATTCGATACTTCGAGTACACAAGGAATCTCGAATCGTCTGACTCGCGCTAACAACTGGACGGTATTCTCGTAAGTTACACCTGAAGATCCCCCAACGATAATTGCATCTGTAGATGACATACATATCTTTTCTAGATGCTCCTCAGAGATATCCCGTTCTGGGTCTAACTTAAATACATGTTTCCATGATAAGTAGTTGATGATCACACAATACCTCCATCAGCAGGACCAGTGCTTTACATTCTATGTGGACAGGATCCATTGATTATGCAAAGTTAATTCGTTAATTGACCACGCGTAACTCCTAATTGATTTGTTGCTTTCAACGATTTCCATACTTGTGTACCCGTGATTTCTCCGTGTATCGCTCTTTGATACAACTGAATGATTTCTTTAACTTTATCTGCTTTCTCTTCTAGAAATTCTATGCGATAGGACTTCACGCCCAGATTCATAAAAGTCTGTAAATATTCTGCGCCCGACTGATCTACAGCATGAAATACCGTATTACGACACCCTTCATCTACTCTTACAGGGTGAGACATGCCTATGCGATCTTGCAGTGATACACGATGTTCTTCGCACGGACGACCGCAATTCGTATAATCTGTCCCTTCACTTAAAAAGGTGCAATACACACAATGCTCCGTATGGAACATAGGCATATGTTGATGAATCACAATTTCAAGGTTTTCTGTTGGAGAACGTCGCAGTAAGTCGACCATTTGTTGAATATTCAAATCGTACGAAGGAGTAACTTTGAAGAGTCCCATTCGCAAAAATACATCGATTGTTTTGTGATTGGCTATATTGAGAGAGAAATCACCGATCAATGCAGGGAATCGTTCATCTTGTTTTTGAAGACGATGCTTAACGAAATAATACGCTGCTCCTATGTTTCTAACCACTACATAATCAGGTTGCAAATTAAGCATATACGTAAAGTATCCTGTTTCTCCAGGCATATGAATTCTTGGTGTTGCTATTCCAATTTTACGCCCTGCTGCATGAACCGCATATACAGCTGCAGGATACTGCTTCATGAACTCGAAGTCTGCATAAATCACTTGTACATCTGTTTCGAGTACCGCCTTTACTTGTTCTAATGTGCGACATAACGCGACAAGTTGCACTTGGTCTGATGCCGTAGTATGTGCGGCTAGGTTGACTTGAGCAGGAAGATTCGAGTCGGTATTCAGATATATATCCACATCTCGTTTTTGGTAAACTCTTGGCGTACGTCTCTTCTCTAGAAGTTGCTCGATTGCTTTACGACGGATTTGATTCAATTCACTAATTGAAAGGATCACTTCCTCATCTAATTCAACATCGATGTGGGCGAGTTCATATATTGTGCCTCCTAATCGACCGAATTGCTCTGTTAGCCGTTGATTGTCCAAAGGATGTTTTTGAGCTGAAGCAAGTACACTTTCCGAAGGAATGAAGACCGTCTCTTCATTCACGTGGTCGGTCCACCATGTTTGTAACTGCTGTCCTATCGTTCCTCGGATCTTGATATGAATAGGAAACGTACAGTGCAGTTGATTGGATTCATATGATTGTCTTAATCGGATATCCAGATGGGGATCATTTGTTTTCCATATGCGATCACCGACATGAAGTCGCTGTAAATCAACATCCTGCCGACCTGGAATAATGTCAACGAGTCCGTGCTCGATTAAACGATCCACTTTAGCTCCTTGATATCTCAGATCGTAGATACGCCCTCCCTCTTCTTTTTTCGTCGGATCTCCAGCATCGAAGACAATGCCATCTCCTCGTTTCAAAGGTGCCTCAATCTCACAAGATACCCCATCTCGCAGGATTTGCTTAACGCGACCTACATACACCCCACGACTCTTCGGATATGTACCTTCTACAAGTTGCTTATTGTTGGTTCCCATCAAAAACCCATGCGTGAAGCCTCGCGAGAAACTTTGTTCTAACTCCCTTAGCTCTTCTTTGCTTGGTTTTGCATCCACGCCCTGGACATAACGATCGATCGCGGCACGATATTTACTCACCACATTGGCTACATACTCTGGACTTTTTAATCTACCTTCAATTTTGAAAGAACATACACCTGCTTCGATAAGCTCGGGAATGATGTCTAACGCAGCAAGATCTTTAGGTGAAAGTAAATAAGTGACATCGCCCATCGGTTTTTGTACACCATCCACCATTAAATCGTAAGGCAATCTACACGCTTGCGCACATTCTCCACGATTGGCTGAACGTCCACCCCACATTTCAGATGTTAGGCATTGCCCAGAATACGAAACACACAACGCACCATGAACAAATACTTCCATTGGTAATTTCGCCTGCTCGCCAATTATCTTCATTTGTTTCACATTATTTTCTCTACCTAATACGACTCGTTCAAGATGATATGGCTTGGTGAATTCTACTGCTTCTGGTGATGTGATGGTCATCTGCGTTGATCCATGAATAGGGAAGTCTGATGAGATCTCCCGAATTAACTTGACAACACCCCAATCTTGAACAATCACCGCGTCTACACCTGCATCTATACATGCTTCAATTAATTGCTTCGCATCTGCCAATTCTTCTTCAAATACAAGTATATTAAACGTCAAAAAACCCTTCACACCGTGCACATGAAGAAAAGACATAATCTCTGGAAGTTCAGACATCTTAAAGTTATGCGCACGTGCTCGGGCATTGAATTTTTCCACACCAAAATATACGGCATTTGCGCCATTAGCGACAGCAGCTCGCATACAATCCCAATCACCTGCAGGTGCAAGCAATTCTACTTCTTGGGATCGAATTTGTTTCTCCATATCGGTAAGTTCCTCTCCTACTAAATGCTTATTCACACTTACAGTTTAACAGAAATGATGACGCAGTATCTATGTTTTTAGATATTTAAATCAGTTGTGATTGCCAAGCAATAGCAACTCTTCATCTTCACATCGAATCATGCTATACTTTTTAGAGATATCGTTTAGCTCATAGTATATATATCGATAACTCATGTAAAACCGATGTTCTTAATTCTAATGGAGGTGTCTGAATGAAATTAGGCGTGTTTACGGTACTATTTGGTGGAAAACCATTCGAAGAAGCTTTAGACTACATCGCTTCGCAAGGACTGGATTGTATTGAGCTCGGTACAGGCGGTTGGCCAGGCAATACTCATTGCAACCCCAGTGAGTTATTAGCTGACACAGCAAAATTAAAAGCCTTCAAAAAAGCCATCGACGACAGAGGACTCACCATAAGCTCGCTCAGTTGTCATGGAAATCCTTTGCACCCTCAACGTGATGTGGCCAAGGCCTATCACGATGATTTTATGTTATCTGTTGATTTAGCGCAGAAGTTGGAAGTTCCCGTTGTGGTGACTTTTTCTGGATGCCCTGGGGATCATGAAGGTGCTAAATACCCGAACTGGCCAGTTGCTCCTTGGCCTAATGATTTCCAAGAGATATTGACCTGGCAATGGGAAAATAAAGTCATTCCTTACTGGCGTGAAACTGGGAAATACGCTTCAGATCGCGGGATTAAAGTCGGCTTAGAACTTCACGGCGGATTCTCCGTACATACACCTGCTACTTTATTGCGGCTTCGCGAAGCCGTTGGTGAAGTCATTGGTGCTAACTTGGACCCAAGTCACATGTGGTGGCAAGGTATTGATCCTGTACAAGCCATCCATATCTTAGGCCGAGAAAAAGCTATCCATCATTTCCATGCAAAAGATACTTCCATTGATCCCATTAATGTTAACCGATATGGACTAACCGACATGCAACCTTATTCAAACATGTTAGACCGTGCTTGGCAATTCCGTACAGTAGGTTATGGGCACGATCTCAAGACTTGGGCAGATATCTTGAGTGCTTTGCGCTTAGTTGGTTATGATGATGTCGTCAGCATCGAACATGAAGATGGATTGATGTCAGTAGAAGAAGGTTTTTCAAGAGCTGTACAAAATCTTCAACAAATCTTGATCAAAGAACCCCTCGGGAAAATGTGGTGGGTATAGTTTACCTGCCTTGCG
>CAMCVV010000075.1 GCA_945881905.1 Paenibacillus alvei | reverse complement strand
ATCACTTGTCATGGGTTCATTCCCTCCACACGATTGGGATTGACATATCTTGTCATGATCGCCGCACGCTCATCATTCAGATAAGCATATGCTTTTAATGCATACATAAAGGTATATTGCCGTTCTATAGGATGATCATCCAATAATAATTCATAGTGTCGCAAAATCTGCGCTTTAAACACAGTACTGGCGACTGAATAATCAATGAGGTCTACTTCACGCTTTAGTCGATCAGCCAGAATGCTCGAAACCATAAAGAGGTCATACGAACTAGGTGATTGGGGTGCTAGAAATGCAAGGTCAACGTCGCTGTCAGCTCTTAATTCCCCTCGAGCAGCAGACCCAAATAAGATAACGGTATAGGCTTGAAATCGATCAGTCAACATGCTTATAATCCATTCTTTATCTTCGGGATTCAACTGTTGCAACGCAATACACCTCCAGTGCTTATCGCTATTATACTACATGCATTTAAATATTACTTGAATGTAACAGTTGGATTTACCAAGGAACTGTCCTAGGGGATGATGAGACCCATGTTCAGAACGTGTTAACTCCATTGGCTCCAAGTCATATCACATAGTGAGAATTTCACTTGACACGACTCATAGAAGTCTTTTGCAACTGTGTTGAAGATGTGGACAACAGATCCCAAGTGAACATCACTTCCTCACACACAGTACAATTCCTATGATATGACAATACAGATTTAACATGATGTTCACACAAATGAAGAGCGCCTATGCGCTCTTCGATTCTCTTGCATTCCAGGATATATTTACGCAATAAGGCTATGAATCAATGTTTGACCGAAGAGCTGTCTGTATGGTGGGTTTGTGTTATTTTCTACCCAATACTGCCTTCCATCTCGAACTTAATCAATCGGTTCATTTCCACTGCATATTCCATGGGTAGTTCACGTGTGAACGGTTCAATGAATCCCATTACGATCATTTGTGTAGCTTCTGCTTCAGATAATCCACGGCTCATCAAGTAGAACAACTGATCTTCAGACACCTTAGATACGGTGGCTTCATGTTCGAGCATGATGTTATCATTTAAGATTTCATTGTAAGGAATCGTATCTGAAGTGGATTGCTTATCCATGATTAATGTGTCACATTTGATATTGGCTTTGGATCCTTGTGAATTTCGACCGAAGGAAGCAAGTCCGCGGTAAGTTACTTTACCACCGTGTTTGGAGATTGACTTGGATACGATCGTCGAAGTGGTATCTGGTGCAAGATGCGTCATTTTGGCTCCTGCATCTTGATGCTGTCCTTTGCCTGCAACTGCAATCGAGAGAACCATGCCTTTCGCTCCGCGACCTTTCAATACCACAGCCGGGTATTTCATCGTTAATTTGGAGCCGATATTCCCATCTACCCATTCCATCGTTGCATTTTCTTCAGCTACAGCACGTTTGGTCACGAGATTATAGATATTCGGTGCCCAGTTCTGGATCGTAGTATAGCGAGCTCGAGAGTTCTTCTTGCAGATGATTTCGACGACGGCGCTATGCAGAGAATTCGTACTATAGATCGGAGCCGTACAGCCTTCTACATAGTGAACTAAGCTGTCTTCATCTGTGATGATCAGTGTCCGCTCGAATTGCCCCATATTCTCGGAGTTAATACGGAAATACGCTTGTAGCGGCACTTCACATTTTACACCTTTGGGTACATAGATGAAGCTTCCACCTGACCATACTGCACTGTTGAGGGCAGCGAATTTATTATCCGTCGGAGGAATGATGGTACCGAAGTATTGCTTGAATAATTCAGGATGTTCTTTGAGTGCGGTATCCGTATCTGTGAATATCACACCGAGATCTGTTAATTCTTGTTGCATACTGTGATACACGACTTCGGACTCATACTGTGCAGATACCCCTGCGAGAAACTTCTGTTCCGCTTGTGGAATACCGAGCTTGTCAAATGTTTCTTTGATCTCAGAAGGAACTTCTTCCCACGTCTTGCCTTGTTTCTCAGAAGGTCGCACATAATACTGAATATCATTGAAATCTAGATCATCCATATTCCCGCCCCAACGTGGCATCGGCATAGCAAAGAATTGCTCTAATGATTTCAAACGGAATTGTAACATCCATTTCGGTTCATCTTTGATTCTCGATATTTCTTCTACAATTTCTCTAGTTAGCCCTTTGCCACTTTGGAAGATCGATTGATGATTATCTTTGAACCCATACTGGTAATCGCTAAGATCAGGCATATTTTTGGCCATTTGCAAAACCTCCTCATTCATGATTTATTGCTGTAGCTTACGTGCGATATATCTCGCAGTTGATCGTGGTGTCGGATGTGTCCGGTTATGAATGCTGCTCGTTCGATTGAGCAATTCCTTTACGCATGGCATTCCATGCCAAAGTTGCACATTTGATTCTTGCTGGGAACTTGTTCACACCGGAGAGTGCTTCGATATCTTCATAATCAAACGAGGTGTTCTCGCCTTTCATCAATGCAGAGAAATGATCAGCGAGTTGCAACGCTTCTTCAAGTGACTTTCCTTTGATCGCATCGGTCATCATTGATGCAGAAGATAAACTAATCGAACAGCCTTCTCCGAGAAATTTCACATCTTGGACTTGTTGTTCTTCAATGATTAATTGAAGTGTGATCTTATCTCCACAAGTCGGATTGTTGAGCTCTATGGTGATTGCTTCTGAATCTTCGAATTTACCATAGTTTCTCGGTGTTTTATAGTGATCCATAATCACTCTGCGGTACAAATCATCCAAGTTCATAACCGAAGTACTCCTTTGTTTTCAACAATCCCAAGACCAGATGATCGATATCTGCTTCTGTGTTATATAGATAGAAACTAGCTCTAGCTGTTGAACTTACTTCTAACCATCTCATCAAAGGCTGACAGCAGTGATGTCCTGCTCGAATCGCAATGCCTAGCGTATCGAGTACAGTCGACACATCGTGCGGATGGATATCGCCTAAGTTGAATGTGACTAATCCTGCACGATCTGTTCGAGGTCCAAACACTTTCAGTCCTTCTATCGAGGTCAATCGTTCCATCGCATAGTCGGTGAGCATCGCATCATGTTGTTGTATCGCATCCATACCGACTTCTTGCAGGAAATCTATCGCTGCACCAAGACCTATCGCACCTGCGATAATCGGCGTACCCGCTTCGAATTTCCCAGGGATACCTTTCCACGTTGAGGAGTGCAGATCTACATGATCGATCATTTCTCCACCGAACTCAATGGGACGCATCTCTTCTAATAATTGTTTTTTGCCATATAGTACTCCGATCCCTGTGGGACCACACATTTTGTGAGCTGATAAAGCGAAGAAGTCGCAATCTAGGTCCTGCACATCTACTTTCATATGAGGAGCGCTTTGGGCACCATCTACGACGATCTTAGCTCCATATTTGTGAGCAATCCGAGCTAATTCTTTGATGGGATTCACGACAGCAAGTACATTCGAGATGTGGACAACAGCTACGATCTTCGTTCGGTTCGTTATCACTTTCTCAGCTTCGATGAGATCAATCGAACCATCTGCTTGAAGCGGTATATATTGTAATATAGCACCTGTAGATTGCGCTACTTGTTGCCAAGGGATCAAGTTGCTGTGATGTTCCATCGGAGTTAATACGATCGTATCACCTGGTTCAAGGATATGCTTCGCATACCCGCTAGCCACCATATTGATTGCTGATGTCGTGCCTCGCGTGAATATGATTTGGCTTTCACTTGGCGCATGGAGGAATGAAGCTACTTTCATTCGAGCTACTTCATAGGCTTCCGTTGCTCGTGATCCCAATGTATGCACACCGCGGTGAACATTTGCATTATCATATTCATAATAATGCTTGAGTGCTTCGATCACTACGCGAGGCTTCTGTGAAGTCGCGGCACTATCTAAGTATACCAGTGGATGACCATTCACTTCTTGATGGAGAATCGGGAATAACTCACGAATTTCTTTAGCTATCATTGACCTAGCTTCCTCTCGACCAAATTCTGCAATTGATCTTGAATATGTTTCAGTGGTATTTCGGAAATGATTGGTGCTAGGAACCCATAGATGATGAGGCGCTCCGCATTTTCTCGAGAGATCCCACGAGACATTAAATAATAGATGTGATCAGCATTCACTTGACCTACACTAGCTGCATGACCCGCTTTCACATCATCTTCATCAATGAGCAATATCGGATTAGCATCTCCTCGAGCACCAGGACTTAGCATGAGAATCTTTTCCGTTTGTTGCCCGTTGGTGCCATTTGCTCCTTTTTCGATCTTGGTGATCCCATTAATGATCGCTGTGGATCGATCTTTCATCACTGCTCGAGTTAACATATCACTAGATGAATGTTGTCCGAAATGAATTACACGTGATGTCAAATCCAGCTTTTGATCTTCTGTTCCGACACAGATCGCTTTGGTGTAGCTTGAAGATCCATTTCCTTTGAGAATCGATGTCGTGTCCGATACAGCATAACCATGATTCATTTCGCCTAGGATCCATTCAATCGTTCCACCTGTTTCCACGATTGCTCTTCGGTACGTATAATCGGTAATCGCAGATTGGAAATTATGAATCGAAGCCACACGGACTTTGGCACCTGGTTGGACGAATACTTCGACGATACCACTATGCACGATGTGTCCTTCACTGATTTGCGAAATCATATTCTCTACATACGTAACTGAACTATTTGCTTCAGCAATAATAACGATATGTGGAGAGAATCGAGCTTCTGCGTTATTCGACATGAACAGTGCTTGCAACGGAATAGCAACATGCACATTCTTAGGCACATAGAGGAATACCCCACCACTCCAGAGAGCTGTGTGCAGCGCAGTGAATCGATTCTCGTTCGAAGGTATAGCTTTCATGAAGTATCGCTGAAGAAGATCACTATGTGTAGTTAAAGCCGATGCGATATCTGTGAAGATGACTCCTTTGCTTTGCAAGTCGTCAGATAATTTCACATGGACATGATTTGAATTGATCTGTACGAACAGATTCTCTTGGTTAGACAACAATGGATTGTTGCTCAGAAGTTCAGTGAGTGCCTCAGGAGACGATGTCTCGTGATACTCGCCGTAAGCTTGTGTATTCCAACGATCTAGGTTCGTTTTCTCTAATATAGGTAAATCCAATTGACCAGCTAGAGCGATACCTTCTTGTCGAAGGTTCGTCATCCATACGGGTTCATGTTGGGCTTGTGAGAGTTGAATGATGGCTTCCGCATCAATGGGAACTAACTTGGTATTTATAGACATTCACGTATTCCTCCTGAATGAAAAGCTGGCTGGTATGCCTCTATATGCCATTACGAGTACTTAGGTGCAGTGGTGTTCATCGGCAGTTTCTGTGCTTCGATTGTTTCTACTTCTTCATCTATGATGCCAAGCTCTTCTTTCACCCAATCATAACCCTCTGCTTCTAGACGCTCCGCGAGTTCATGATTTCCTGATTTGACGATTTTGCCTTGCATCATGACATGTACATAATCAGGTTGAATATAACTTAATATGCGGTTATAGTGCGTGATGATCAAAAAGCCTCTATCTGGATTGCGTAATGAATTCATACCTTCAGCAACGATGCGTAACGCATCAATATCTAATCCTGAGTCAATTTCATCGAGGATGACTAGCTTCGGTTCAAGCATCATCATTTGTAAGATTTCATTACGTTTCTTCTCACCACCAGAGAAACCTTCATTCAAGTAACGATGCATGAATTCTGGATTCATCTCGAGATCTTTCATCTTGGCTTCCATTTGACGAATGAATTTAATTAGTGAGATCTCATTGCCTTCTCCACGCTTCGCATTGATTGCACTGCGCAAGAAATCTGCATTGGTCACTCCTGTGATTTCACTTGGGTACTGCATAGCAAGGAATAGCCCTGCACGTGCCCGCTCATCGACAGCCATTTCGAGTACATTTTCACCGTTCAATGTGATCGAACCCTCTGTAATTTCATACTTGGGATGACCCATGATAGCTGAAGATAACGTGCTTTTCCCTGTACCATTAGGTCCCATGATCGCATGTACTTCTCCACCTTGAATACGTAAATCTACACCTTTGAGAATCTGCTTTCCTTCAATACTTGCATAGAGTCGAT
>CAMCVV010000074.1 GCA_945881905.1 Paenibacillus alvei | reverse complement strand
ATATAGAAGATATGATGAACTCCATCCCAGTAAAATGGGATCGTGTCCCCAAAAAGACCTGCCTCGGGTTGGTAATGAAACGAGTAAGATTTCTGATCAACTGTGAATTGCGCGAAAGTCTTTATGGATAACATATGCAGACCTCCTATTATTCTTATTTCATGATTCAACGTCTTATCTTAATGTTGAATTTCCCTTAACATATCTTGTAACTTACCCTTTTACAGCACCTGATGACAAACCAGATATAAAATATCGTTGGAAACTAAAAAATAAGATGATCACCGGGATGACAGATAAAATGACACCTGCATAGATTGTTCCATAATTCGTAAGCCCTCGAGTAGTAAAAAATTTGAACAATTCAATAATCACTGTTGGATAAGTATTCGATTTGAGAAATATAAGCGGTAAAAAAAATGAATTCCAAATGACTACAAAAAAAATCACGATTAATGAAGCAGTTGCTGGTTTCAATAAAGGAAAGATGAGTAAACGATACGTTCGAAATAGTGAACTACCTTCACAATAAGCAGCTTCATCGATTTCACGAGGAATACTGCGAATAAACCCAGTATATAAAAAGACGAAAAAGGGAATTATTGCTGCAGTAAATAAAATAATAATTCCAGGTAATGTATAACTCAGATGTAGTTTTTTCATCAAAAAAACAAGTGGTATTATACCTGATTGAACTGGAAGCAATATACATGCAAAATAGAACCAATATGAAGTATTAAATAGGGGGTGCTGAATTCTCGCAATTGCATAACTAGCTAAAGAGGCAAGAAATACTGCAATGAACAAAGCACTTATTGCGATAGTCAACGTAACTGAATAGGATTTAATTAGTTCCATTGAATTAAAAGCAACAGTAAAGTTTGTCAGCCCGACTTCAAATTTAGGAAATGCTAATGGCGTTAATACGATTTCCGATTGAGACTTGAATGAATTAAATAAAGCTTGAAGTAAAGGTATTGAAATCAAAAAGGCTAGAAAAATCATCATAAATTCATAAGTCATTTTTTTTGTCATCTTCACCTTTATACCAACTCCTTTTCTTGTCGTTTCAAGAAGAACACAAGCACACTTGTAATGGATATTACGAACAATGCTAATATGAATGATGAAGCATTTCCATACGCGATTTCACCAGATGAAAAAGCAAAACGATAAATAAGCAAAGGCAATGTTTCGCTTCCACCAGCAGGTCCTCCACCTGTCATCACGTAAGGTAAATCAAAAATATTAAGACCGTTTGCTAATCCCACAAAACAATTAATTGTGATGCTAGGCATGAGTAATGGTAAAGTCACATGTCTAAATGAATTCATTCTAGACGCACCATCAATCCTACTAGCATCGATTAATTCTTTGGGAATTCCTTGAAGTCCAGCTAAGTATATAAAAATGATCGGTCCAGTTAACTGCCAAACTGATACAAAAATAACGGAATAGACGACTAACTCTAGTGAATCAAGCCATAAAATTTCAACGGGATGATTTAATAATTTAGATAATACTAAATTGACTAGTCCATCTTTTGATTTTAAAATATTACTCCATAACATCGCCACAACTACTACGGGAATGACCGTTGGGATATAGAATAAAGCGCGAAGTATTTTTTTTGTGATTAAATGCGTGTTTAACAGAATTGCACTAAGTAATCCAAATAAATTACATAAAATAGCTGTGGAAAATCCAATGATTAAAGTTCGTATTAAAGCGGATTTGAATCTAGGGTCACTAAAAATATTCAAATAATTATCTAACCATATGAATTGAGGATCATTATAACCGTTGTAATCGGTAAAACTATAATATAATGACTGTAAGATTGGCATAATGGTAAAAATCAATATAATTAAAAAAGAGGGAATTAAAAAAAATATTCCATTTCTAAACATATATTTTTGCATAAATATCACTTCTTTCTGCACATGTTTCTTGTGAAGACGATCTAATCCATATTCAAACATCTATCTGCTTTTTAAATTGACTGTAATATTATATTAATGAATAAATGCTTTTAAAATTTCTGTATCAGATCAACACAATGTCAAAAGATTTCTCTAACATTGCTGTCATTTTCAAATAATATTTGAGATTCTATCTTCAAACCACTTTTTTATGAAGATAAATCAAATCATTCATCTTTTTTTCATGAATTAAATTCTAGAAATAAAGATTTGCAATTTGCATAAATCGGACGATTACATTCCATTTTTTACGATTTGATATATAAAATATGCGAGTACCAAAAGATACACCTTTGGTACTCACAATTGAAATCTTGTGTTTTTCTTTATTCCACCAACGAATCGCTTTCATTAAAATCATGTTCAAGAACAATGATATAATCCAGCATACATCAGCATCCATCTAAATGTACCGAAGCAAGATATTAAATTAAATTTTTACCATAGTATAAACTTATTTAGAAGTATATCCTAAGTTGCAATCTACTCCAATGAGCAGAGTTCTGACTTGGGAAAACCAATATTCGTAAGTCTAGCTATTATTTAGATATTGTTTTGTTATATACAGCGATAAACTCATCGATTTGAGCATCGAGATTCTTGCCTAATGCATAACCTTGTGAAGCTGTTCCAAGTGCTACGAATGTAGCTCCCGGCATAGGTCCTGTATTAGTGAATGAAATGACTCGGTCAGTATCTAACCAAGCAGGAACATCTTTAAATGCTGCATGCATGTCTGAAGCTCCAGATTGAGCAGAGAAAGCTCCTCTGTTTTTATTGAATTTTGCATAAATCTCTTTGGACCACAGCCAGTTCAAAAATTTCTCAGCAGCTGCAATCTTTTCTGGTGATGATTTTGCATTAATAGCAAGTCCATCTTCAGGTACAAATATATATGGATTTTTACTGTCATCTGCAAATGGTAGGTTAACTAATTTGAATTCAAAACTTGGTTTCAAAGCATCCCATGAAGATGCAACCCATGTACCGCCTTGAGCCATAGCTGCCTTTTTATTTACGACATTACTAAGTTGGAAATTATCATCTCCTGTATAAGTGCCAGGTAGGACATACGTATGCATTTCTTTAAAACGTTTAAATCCTTCAATGAGAATTTCACGATTTTCAGGTTTTGACCAATCCACTTTATTAGCTAAATATGCTTCTCTAAAGCTAGCATCTTGTAATGCTGCAGAGCCTAGTGCCCAATGCCAGATTAAACCTTGAGCCGTTTGACCAGAATTTCCTGCATATAGAGCAATACCTTTAGCTTTTAGTTTCTTACCTGCATCCATTAACTCAGTCCAAGATTTAGGAAATTCAGCATAACCGATTTCTTTAAAGAGGTCTACATTATATATGACTCCCAGTACACCAACGCCTAATGACATCATGACGGGTTTTCCATCTATTGCTACCGCTTTTTGAATGGAGCCTGAGAAATTTTTGAAAGATTCTACATTACTTAAATCATGAAAGTAACCCATTTCTTTAGCTAATGGTGTATTACTTTCTCCAATATTTATCGACCACACATCAGGCAATTCTCCTGATATCATACGTGTTTTGACAAGGTCATAATAACCAGCGCATGGAATATCTTCCCATTTGATATTGATATTGTTTGATTTTTGAAATTCTTGAAATCCTAAATCATTAAACCAACCTCCCGCTTCTTCACCATGATAACCTTCGCAAGTCATCACGTTAATTTCAACAGGTTCGGTAGCTGCTACTGGTTCAGTTGTTGCTACTGGTTCAGTCGCAACCGGTTCTGATTCTGATTTAGTACAACCTGCAAGCATTGATAGTACCAAAATGACAACTAATAGACTAACCCAAATCGAATTTCTTTTCATGAAAAATCCTCCCTTTTATTATTAGTATTTTAAATACTATTTAACATACTGATTATATTACTCAATATAATTACTGTCAACACTTTCATATGATGTGATAATTGAGGAAAACTTAATGCCACGCTATAGAAACATAAATGAGTTGGATTAATATTATTACTTAATATAAAAATATATATTACTTTTGAGATTACCAATAAAATACAAACTTTATTTGTCCTTGAAGAACATTTTCAATCAATATAAAGCGTGTAGATGTAATATATACACTTTATTTTACAGAATTTAATACTTTTTTAATTTATGTTCCTTAGGTATGCATTCCTCAAGATTTACTTTATATGAAAAGGTTGATATAATTACGTTTGCTATTCACTTTGATAAATTTGAATCAGGAGGAATACCGATGTCTAATACTCGAAAAGATTATTCTGTTCCAGCCCTTGAAAAAACAATCTCTATACTAAATGCGCTGGCTATAAACGATAATCTTTCCATCACAGAGATTCATTCAAAACTCAATTTACCTAAATCAACTACTTTCGTTATTTTAAGTACATTGGAACGTCACAACTATATTGCGAAAACCGAAGATGGTAAATACCAATTAGGCCATGGTGTTTTTCAACTAGGCATGAGTTTTTACCGTAATATCAATGTTCGAAATATTGCTCGACCTTTTTTAATGAAATTAGTTGAAGGAACACCCTACACGGTTCATCTTGCGGTTTTATCCCAAAACAAAGCGGTATACATAGATAAAGTCGAAGGCTCGGGATTTGTTCGTTTTTCTACGTTCATTGGTCAGACATTACCCATTCATTCATCAGGAGTAGGGAAAGCTTTAGCAGCAAGCTTAAGTGAATCGGAAATCATGAATCTAGTTATCGAAAAAAGCGAAATAAATACTGGACAAGATGAAAAATATACTTTAGAAAAACTAAAAGAAGAAATTCAATTTGTTCTTAAACATGGGTATGTAGTAGAAGATGAACAAATGGAAAAAGGCATTCGTTGTATAGGTGCTCCTATATTTAATAATACCGGTCAAATTATCGCATCAATTAGCATTACTTCTCTTAGCAAAGATTTAGATGTCGTAAAATTCAATTCCGTCGGAGAGAAGGTACGCAATTGTGCCTATGAAATTTCTAAAAATTTTGGATATTATTCAGAAATAATATAAATCAAAAACTCAAATAGCATCCTAATCAAATAATTATTTCTGTATTAATCAAGATAGATCTACAATATTCCAAACTTTCAAATTGTCCATACTAGCACTGCATCGGTCAATCCATAAACCGAATTTCCCATCAAAACACTGATCTTTACTCATGCTAAGTGTTCTTAATAATTTATTATTTGCATAAATTTCCACAAAATCTTTTTTTACAATTGCTAGAATATGTACTTTACGATCAATAAATATGTCTATATCAAAATCTTCCCAATACATTAAGCGTGGAGAAGTAAATCCCATAATCGTCTTTCCCAGTAGTGCCTTTCCCTCAGGATTTAGCAGAATGGCTATCCCAGTTGCATTAAGTTCTTTTGTACCTCCTATAAATAGACCTGCTCCGTCTCCATTATTCTTACCGATATTGATATCGCAAGAAATTATACATCCCTGTTCGACAGATTGGGGAACTTCAATAACTGCTAGACCCGAAGCTCTTTCAGTGCTACCGGTTAACACACCATCTTTCACATTCCATGAAGCACATACAGGTCTTTCTGGATAAGCTGGAGGATAATGCGGAATTAAATTGTAATTAGAATCAATCACACATTCACCTTTGAGGTTTTCATTTCCATCCCAATAGTATAAAGCAAGTCGTCCTGGCGCTTCTTCTTTCAATTCTTTAATAGTCCCCAACCACAGAATGCCTTCAGTATCGTTCCAATGATGGTTCCACAACCATTTGTCTCCATCCTTAAAAGCTGTTCCAAAATATGCTGAGAAGTCACTTGCACGCTGTCCATGCAAAAAGTGATCATGTTTTGGCGGACCATAGGGACCCTCTAGATTATCACTAACCCAGTACCACATTCCATTCCGTGATTGTCCATTATCGTATCTCGGACCCCAGGCTTCTGTGTTAGAAATCGTGACATAATGTCTGTCTTCAAAGCACACATACCCCGATACTTCTGCTGAAGGTTCACTCCTATCACTTGCTGGTTGACTTGCAATCCAATTAACTCCATCAGAAGAAGTAGCTGCACCTACTACAGCTCTTGCTCCTATTGGTTTATGCTTCGAATGAGAACTAAAAAAACCAACATAGCTACCATCTGCTTTTCTTACAGGGCATAAACAATCCCATCTGACCCATGGTTCTGGAGTTTCCTATAATTTAGATACGTACCATCTATCATCAATATCAAAACGATATTCATGATCTAACCGCTTCCATGTTATCAAGTCATCTGATTCAGCAAAATAAATCGACTGAATATTTTGTCGATACTCTGAGAAATTCATGTAAAACTTGTTCCTAACCTTCCATGTGCGTCCAGTTCCCATCCAATTATCTGCATCCGGTGCCTTTTCTAT
>CAMCVV010000073.1 GCA_945881905.1 Paenibacillus alvei | reverse complement strand
ACCCAATGAACCACTATTTTATCTCAAAAAGCGACTCATGGTCTAGCACCATGATAATCGGTGGCAAGCCTATATATACCATCATCAATGCAGCAGCGTGAGCTGTAGGGATCAAAGACAAGATCAGAGGAACTGAAAAACGATACATACATATGTACAAAATACGAGTTTTGTGAAGTAGTACGACTTATCACAAACGATTTATTCATAAACGACTTATCATATCTAACTGATCATATCTAACTTATCATATCTAACTGATCATATCTAACTGATCATATCTGCAGTCTTCGCTGTTATGCTATGTGCGAATACTTGATGTGTTCTCGATCTTAATCCGAACGATCCTTAGTAGACGCTATAGTTCATCAAGAAGAAGCTGTTATCGTTAACTTGTAAATAATTAATGCCATAAACAATTGCATAAGAACCTTTGGAAGTAGGTTATGACGACGGTTTCTAACCAATCTATATCTTGCATCACTACTGTGCCATGATTGCTTAGGCCCTACTCGCTTATCTTCTACGTGTCATTCTCTTTTCTAATCGATTCAATGTAAACAAGACAGTTAGTGATAGTATCGTCATGATCAACACCAATGTATTCGTTAACTGCAGATTCCCTGATTGCAAAGCGTCATAGATAGCGATGGGCATCGTTAACGTCTGGTTAGGAATGCTTCCTGCAACCATGAGTGTCGTACCGAAATCACCAAGAGCACGTGCAAAGGCAAGAATAATGCCTGATAGAATGCCTCGCCATGCAAGTGGAACAACAATCGTCACAAAGATACGCCACTCATTCCCTCCGAGAATCTTCGCCGCATGAATCAAGTGGGGATCTATTTCTGAGAACGCAGTTCGAGCTGTTTTCATGAGGTAAGGTACAGAAACGATAGAAGCTGCCAACACAGCTGCTGTAGGAGTAAATACGATGATGAGATCGAATTGTTCTTCAAGAAATCGCCCGATGAAGCTTTGGCGACCTAATAACACCAGTAAATAGTAACCTAACACAGTGGGTGGAAGCACGATTGGTAATGTGAACAAGGTGTCCATCATGTCAGCCCATCTGCTCTGCGAGCGACTCAACAGATAAGCAATGGGGATCCCAATCATCATGGCAACTAAGGTTGCTGTGATAGAGATACGAAAAGATAAAATAATAGGAAACCAATTCACTTCACTCACGGTGAGCTTCCTTTCGCAGGAGGGTCGAAGCCATAGCTCGCTAATAGCTGTTGTCCTTCTTCTGACATGACATAATCTACAAAATCTCGAGCGAGTTCTTCATGAAGTGATGTATTTACCACAGCTATGGTTTGATTCAATGGCTGATGGTAAGACGCATCTAGCAATTGAAAAGAGATTCCCGGTTGATTCCCAATGGATTGAGCAATAATCCCTATATCGGCATTGCCTGTCGTGACATAGTTTAAGGTGTCGAGTACACTCGTGCCATACACGAGCTTGGGAAGCACTTGATCCCATATCCCTGCTGTTTGCAGCGCTTGCTGTGCAGCTAATCCGTAAGGTGCATGCTGTGGTTGTGCAATAGCGATTTTTCGGATAGAAGGATGCAATAAATCCATCCATTCACGAACGACAAGTGGACTCTCAGACTGAATCGCCCATCCGATTCTTCCTTGTGCATAGGATTCGATCGTATCCGTGAAGACGAGGTCATGCTGTTCCAAATCTTGGATATAACTCTCATGAGCTGCAGCGAGTACGTCAAAAGGTGCACCATGGATGATTTGTTGAGTTAATGTTCCGGTTGAACCATATGTGAAGTGAACTTTACACTGTGTAATGTTTTCGAATTGCTTGCCGAGTTGGGTAAAGGAGATATACAAATCAGATGCTGCAGCAATATGTAATTCAGCACCATTCGTCTTTGAATTTTGCATAATGCCACACCCGCTGAACACTGTGATACAACACACGATGATGGATATAGCTGATATGACTTTGAAGCAGTAAGATCGGTATGTGTAAGCTTGTATCTTGGACACAAGAATGCTCCATATGTGTGCAATGAGTAACAAACGGTTCACTCCCCTATAGACGCAAATAGAGGTAGGTAGGCTCCATACCCTTCTCGTTCTAAGTCTTTCTTAGGAACGAATCGTAATGCAGCAGAATTAATGCAATAGCGCAGCTTCGTAGGACCTGGACCATCTGTAAATACATGGCCTAAGTGAGAGTCAGCTTCGACACTGCGAACTTCTTTGCGAATCATCAAGTGACTGATGTCCATCTTTTCTTTGACATGAGATGCTTCTATCGGTTTCGTGAAACTTGGCCAACCACAGTGAGAATCGAATTTATCTTGGGATGCAAATAAGGGTTGATTGGAGATGATATCGACGTATATTCCTTCTTCGAAATGGTTCCAGAATTCATTTTGGAACGAAGGCTCTGTCCCTTTGTTTTGGGTGACTTCATATTGCATGGGCGTGAGCTTTTTCTTAAGTTGTTCTTGATCTTTCTCTGTATTCCAATGCTGTGAAATAAATCGATCGCGTCCTGAAGCGTTGCGATACATCTGATAGTGCATTTTATTCGTTTTATAATACCCTTGGTGATAATCTTCAGCTTCATAGAAGGGTTGTGCAGGTACTATAGGAGTCACAATCGGTTGTGAGAATCTTCCGCTAGCTGCAAGCTGTTCTTTGGATTGTAGAGCAAGCCGGTACTGCTCTTCACTATACGTGAATATCGAGGTGCGATAAGATTCACCGCGGTCATGGAATTGACCACCTGCATCTGTAGGATCGATTTGCTGCCAAAACATGTCGAGTAGTTCTTCATACGTAATTCGTAGTGGATCATACGTAATTTCCACTGCTTCAGCATGCCCCGTAGTTTCAGAGCATACTTGTTCGTATGTCGGATTGACGGTATGACCACCTGTATATCCCGATATAACACTAATAATCCCTGGCATCTGATCAAATGGTTTCACCATGCACCAGAAGCAGCCACCTGCAAACGCAGCTCGTTCATACGAGTTTCCCACTTGTGAATGTACATCTATGTGATCTTGATTCGTCATATCAGGTAACCCTCCTTTATGTACTGATCTGTGCAGTCACCGCTGCGACGAATTGTGCAAAGAGTTCGTCATCTTCATCGATACGCTCATCGACTGCAATGAGCTCTTCTTCTTTTCCGGAAACCGAAAGAAAGTTCAACGAATAGCCCCATGTTTTGAGATTCTTGCTATGCAAGGTAATTTCATAATCCTGTGTATGCTTCTCAACGCGAAAAGACACAGTGCCTACATATCCTAATACATCATCTTTCTTTATTTGTGCTTGTTGCATATGTATGTTCAGATCGATCACCCATTCCATAAGATTATATTGGTTACCATACCGATAGAGATTCGAACGATACAGATTCATACCGCTACGATTACTGATACCTATACTTTATCAACTCTGTTAGAGGAATACAAGTGTTCGCTTCAGCTGTTGTTTTCTATATGAATTGAATTATAATATAAGTAACAGACGAACGTTAATGGCACACCCAATGAGGAGGGTCTCCTAGATGAATCTGATCAAGCTTCAAGATCTTCATAAACTCGACGATAAATTGATCCATATGCCATGGTATGTCGAACAATTCATTACTTATAAATTACCGGACCTCTCTCCTTCTTCACTTCTAGAGTATATGCGTGACTATGAGATCTTTTTTTTGTGGATGCTTGCTGAAGGATTAAGTGATGCGTTGGCGATTCGAGATATCCCACTAGATGCATTAGAGAAGCTTCGCATGGAGAATGTCGATAATTTTAGATTTTTTTTGGCTACTCGAAAAGAAAAGTTAAATGCAAAAATCACCATCAATCGCAAACTCTCCTCCATTCGCACCTTGTTCCATTATTTAAGTCAAATTGCAGAAGATGATGACTATTACCCTTTACTCAAACGCAATGTAATGGCCAAAGTAGAAATTCATCGAATGAGTAAGCCCAAAGACACAGCTGCCAAATTAGAAGGTAAATTACTACAAGAAGAAGAAATCACTGAATTTATCACATACGTCCATCAGGGTTATGCGCTCGATGTTGCAACGAATAAGCAAGCGCTCTATGCATATGAAATCAATAAAGTCAGAGATGCCTGCATCATTGAGTTGTTCTTACATTCAGGGTTGCGTGTATCAGAAGTGTATAATTTGAATCTCGATGATGTCAATCTTACAGATAAGATTACATATGTATATCGCAAAGGCAAAAGTGATGATACCTTGAAAACTCCAGTGTATTTCAGACATGAAGCCCTTCAAGCAATTAGCGCATATATCTCGATCAGACAAGTGCGGTATCGACCTCAGAAAAAAGAAAAAGCCTTCTTCCTCGCGATAGCAAACGGCACAAAAGAAGGCGTACGGATGACCAAAAGAGCGATTCAAGAAATGGTGATGAAGTACGCTACACGCTTCGGAAAGCCTTATTTATCTGTACACAAATTAAGACATTCCTTCGCAACAGATTATTATTTGAACAACGACTTGTACAAGACACAAGAACAATTAGGTCATTCATCACCTGAAACCACACAAGTATATGCACATCTGACCGACAAGACGATGTCTGAAGCCATCGAACGCAAACGCAAAGATTCTTAGCAACCTATTCATTCGCGGTGCAGATAGGGTAGCAAGGCGCCAAAATACGTTCGATGCACGGCGTCCGGGCCTACGCGGCTTATACTTCCTCTACCTGCTACAGCGGATGGATACTTTAAGTGGACCTCTGCTCAATTAGAGGCCTACGCAAAGAATCGGAAGAGTTAACCGAGACATAATAAAGACTAAACCCTATAAATGGGTTTCTTTGCTTTCATTCGTTGTTTTTGCTAGTATAAGAATTATAAATGGTAATTATATCCATTTTACAACTAGAATCAACGGAGGTTTCATCGTGTTCACCAAATTATTTATCAAAATCATTTTGACAATGCTCATTGTTACGATGATGACCCCAACCCAAGCTATCTTTGGGATGACGGATCAAGCACCAGTAGCACAGCAAGTAGCACAACCAGTAGAACAATCAGTCGAACAGCAATTAGTAGACCTTGCATCTTTATCGCCTGCAGAGCTAGATGACTTACTCGACTTATCGAAACTTTTTGATTGTATCAACTTGTTTCAAATTCTTAATCCTGAGGTATCCCCTGCTCCTGCACCAGAGCGTGAAGCAACGAATCATCTTGTAACTGAAGAAGAACTTGTAACAGATGAAGAAGTTCTAACTGATCCCAGAGACATATCGACATCTGAGGAGCATTACTCTTCAACACGAGGTAAACGCGCGGTAACACCAGAAACCATTTTTGACGCTGCTAGCTTAGGACACAGTATCTATGAATATAATAAACAACCCAGTTTAAAAAATGCCCTCTTTGCTGTATGGGATGCAGCAGCTGTTGTTATCCCTGTTGTTCCTGGGTCTTATGTAGCTAAGATTCTTACTAAAACACCGATAGATGCTCCCAAAGATTTTAATAAACTAAAAAACGGCCAAGGCTATAAAGACTCAAACGGAGATGTGTGGAAGAAGGATATGTTACATAAAGACCATTTCGACATAAGTAACAGTAAAGGGGAAAAGATTAAAGAAGTTGATTTTCAGGGCACTGAAATATGGCCAAATGGTCCAAAGAACAAAAATAAGAAGCCATAGTCAAGGAGCTGATCTTGTAGAAATGTTCGAATTGATTAGTAAAACAGATATCAAACAAATAGAAAAAAATTGTTTGCATGTTACTCTTGATGAAATTTCCGCACTAAGATACGGATGGATGATTCGTTTTAAAAAAGAATTGTTTGTGCAAAGATTTGGAGAACAACTAAGTGAAGATGAGTTGTTAGCGTTTCACAAATACGCTAGTGTAATCTATGAGATGTTTAAAAAAATATCCGATTATTATCGCATAACGGATTATTATATTTCCATGTATTCGGGGCAATGGTTTTTGCGGGATGAGCTTGCTCCATTTCTAAGTGATTCATTTAAAGAAAAAAAGATGCGCTTTAATTATTCAGGTGGAATCCTCACTGATGATGAAATGCTAATTAAAGACATATTTTTTTCAGCACTGAAAAATAATACTTTCCCTGTTTTTACAAGTAAATGCAAAAAGGTAGCGTTGGTACCCACTGATCATCTTGATTTGTTCATCTCTTTGCAAGATGAGTTGTTAAATTCTGAATTTGAAGTACACATCAAAGATATAATAAAGGAAATAAATATTGAAGTTGTTACATGGGAGTAAGAATGCATAATAATCCCAATACTTACGTTTCAAAAAACACAGGAGGACTTTTCACGAATGATAAAAAAGGGAAAGGTGAATTTATTGAAACAGGAATATTTATCAAGAAGAAAGGAAACTAATGGAAAACGAAAAAAATAAAACAAATTTTCACTTCGAAAAAATCAGCGAAATTAAAGTTGATAATTTTACGAAAACAATCATCAAAGCGAATTTTTCAATTCAATCCAATCAGATCATCGACTGGGATAAGGTATCGAATTTCTTGCAAATAACCCCGACAGAATTTTATAATAAAGGTGACGATCATCTTGATCCTAAACAAAATTTTAAGATGAGGTTTTCTATTTGGCAAGTATCCACTGGTTACAAGGAAACTCGTGATATGGATGATACCATAACTCCTATTCTAGACATATTCGAACCTAAAATAGAACTGTTAAAGCAATTAAAGCAATTATTGAATGTGAACGATATAATTTTTCATTTAGGGCTTGTCATGCAAGTTGTAGCAGGTGCTACACCAGCAATTTATTATGAATCGAGGTGTATCAACTTCCTTCACGAGGTTGAATCAGGAACGAGTATAGACCTTTA
>CAMCVV010000072.1 GCA_945881905.1 Paenibacillus alvei | reverse complement strand
TGCATTTATTGTGTATGTGATTGCTTTTTTCATGTTTGTCATTTCCTTGATTGGCAAACGATGGAGTCATCGAGACCCACAAGCACACACAAGACGATGGTCGAAAATTGCATTTATTTCAAGCATCATAGGCTTAATCTTCCAACTGACCTTCTTCTTCACACGTTGGGTTGATGCTGGCCATATTCCTACGAGTAATATGTATGAATTCATGACCTTTTTAGGTATGATGATTATTTTCGCATTTTTGATTATTTACATGATTTATCGCATACCTGTGCTCGGTGTCTTTGCTTTACCTGTTGGGTTTATTATGATTGCCTATGCATCAGTGTTTCCCAATGAAGTGCAACCGCTTATTCCAGCTTTGCAGAGTTATTGGTTAAAGATTCATGTGACCACTGCAGCTACAGCTGAAGCTTTTTTTGCTGTAGGATTTGCTGGTGGACTGATGTATTTACTGCGGACTGTGAACTACCAAAGTAATTCTTCATTTGATCGCAAAGAACAACGGGGATTAGAATTTACTTTATTTTTTATTATTATGTTAATTGCGTTTATTGCCTCTATTTTCACATACAATGCTTTAGGGTATAAAGCTGAATTTACGACAAATGTGATCGTTACAGATGCGTCAGGGAACGAACAAATCACGATTCAAAAAGAGATATACATTCTCCCGCCGATAGTCAAACCTCATGCGTCTCAAATCGAAGAAATGAAACCGTTTTTGGGAATCTCTAAACCATTATTTGAAGCTCCTTCTTGGATGAATGGTGCCAGTGCTGGGCGTAAGTTCAATACAGTGATTTGGTCTATTGTATTAGGATTAATAGGATATTATGCTTTACGTTTGATACTGAGGAAACCTCTTGGCGCTGCCATCAGTCCTATATTATCAAGTATGGATGAAGAAGATTTAGATGAAATCAGCTATCGAGCGATAGCTATCGGCTACCCGCTCTTCACGCTCGGAGCACTTATATTTGCTATGATATGGGCACATGAAGCATGGGGTCGTTTCTGGGGATGGGACCCCAAAGAGGTGTGGGCACTGATTACATGGTTATTCTATGCAGTATTCCTTCATCTTCGATTATCACGTGGGTGGCAAGGAAAGAAATCAGCTTGGTTAGCTGTAATTGGATTTATTGTTGTGATGTTCACTTTAGTCGGTGTGAATTTAGTCATTGCTGGTTTGCATTCTTACGCAGGAGTATAAGGGGGTAAGGGGAATGAACGTAGAGACCATGTCCAAAATATTAGTAGTGGATGATGAAGAACGTATTCGTCGTTTACTGAAAATGTATCTAGAAAAAGAAGGCTATCAGATTGACGAAGCTGAAGATGGTGAATCTGCTTTGCAAATGGCGCTTGACCAAAATTATGACCTGATCTTGCTCGATGTCATGCTTCCCGGAATAGATGGTATTGAGGTATGTGCGAAATTACGTGTAACGAAATCCACGCCTGTCATCATGCTTACTGCCAAAGGCGAAGAATCGAATCGCGTACAAGGATTCGAAGTGGGTGCAGATGACTATGTAGTCAAACCATTTAGTCCTCGTGAAGTCATCTATCGGGTGAGAGCTATTTTACGACGATCGTCGATCACAGCATATTTATCTAAAGAAATCGGGTCTAGCAATCATATTGTGTTACCTCATTTAATGATAGAGCATGACGCACATCGGATTACTGCGAACGGTCAGGAAATCGCACTCACTCCCAAAGAATATGAACTTCTGCACTATTTAGCTTCTTCACCAGATAAAGTATTTTCTCGAGAAGAATTGCTTAAAGATGTGTGGAATTATGATTTTTTTGGAGATCTTCGCACAGTGGACACACATGTCAAGCGCCTGCGAGAGAAATTAAACAAAGTATCTATCGAAGCTGGCAGCATGATCACAACTGTGTGGGGAGTAGGCTATAAACTCGAGGTAGCCAAATAATATGTTTATATTCAAAAGTGTCGTAGGTAAATTGTGGATAACCATTATCGGACTTGTCTTTGTAGTACTTTCGATTTTAGGCATATTTCTTGTGAATTTTATTGGCGAATATTTCTATTTAGCCAAAGACCAAAAAGAAAGTCTCACAAAACTTGCACGTGATTATTCGACACAAGCTTCACTGTATAGGGAATACCCCAATTTCTATACCTTAAGTAATACATTGCTCGCGAATCAAGATACACGGTTGATTGTGCTTGATCAAGATTTGCGGGAAATCTCAAATGAAGTTGAAATCACTGGAAATTTAGTGAATTTTCAAGCTATTGATTTTTTTACATTCACTGAATTGCAACTTACACGTAATGGACAAGAAATCGTAAGTCAAATACCCAAAAACGATGATATACTCTCACATAAGGTATCGGGATATCTTGCAGTAGTTGTTCCGTTACGCGATCAGAATCAACAGATCATTGGGGCTCTCGTCCTCTACCAATCGATGCAATCGCTAGAAACGATTCAATCCTATGTGATCCGATTGTTTATCTATGTATCCATGATTGGCTTTGCGATGACGACGATTTTTGCGTTCTTCTTATTTTCGAGAATTACCCGTCCGCTACAACAATTAAAAAAAGCGGCGTATTTAATTTCCCAAAAAGAATACGATACGAAGGTACCTGTATTGACGAAAGACGAGATTGGCGAATTAGCAACGACATTTAATCAGATGGTAGAAGAATTACAAAGCAATATTCATGCCTTAAGTCAAGAGAAAGAGCACTTATCTAGTGTTTTGCGAAGTATGACAGATGCGGTTATTTCTTGTGATGCCCAAGGAAATGTAATCTTGAGCAATCCTCAAGGTGAGAAAATGGTTCAAGAATGGGGCAACTTAGACTGGACTGAACCTATAGATACGATTGAATCAAGAAATAAGCCATTCGTGCAGGCACCAACAAATACGATCCCCAAGCCGCTGTTACCGTTATTTGAGTCGGTGGTCGTTAATTCTAGAGAAGCTTCTATGAATATTCATGTGCAAAATGGTGTTTGGTCTGTAGCCATGACACCGTTGTATGCACAATCGCAAGTTCGAGGTGCCGTAGCGGTGTTACGAGACGTGACTGAACAATTCCGTCTCGATAAGCTCCGCAAGGATTTTGTAGCCAATGTCTCTCATGAGCTGAGCACGCCATTATCTATGCTTCAAGGCTATAGTGAAGCATTGATGGATGATATCGTGAATACACCAGAAGAGCGCGGCGAAGTCGTTCAAGTGATTCATGACGAAACATTGCGTATGGGTAGACTGGTTAGGGATTTGTTAGACTTAGCTCGAATGGAAGCAGCTCAACTTGAACTGAATTTTCAAAAAGTGGATATGCATGTCTTGATCAAAAGAACATATCGGAAATTCCTTGTATTAGCTAAAGAAAAAGGGATACACCTAACATACGAAGAACCCACAGATGCAATCATACTGGATTATGCTGACGAAGATCGACTCGAGCAAGTACTTACGAATTTACTCGATAATGCGTTCAGGCATTCTGCCGAAGGTAATGCAATCCATATAACAAGCAACAAAACGCTCATGGATAAGAAAGAAGCGATACAAGTGAAAATCATAGATCAAGGGAGTGGTATTCCTACAGATGATTTGCCTTATATTTTTGAACGATTTTACAAAGCAGATAAAGCGCGGACGAGAGGTACCCATGGAGGTACAGGCCTAGGTCTTGCGATTGTCAAAAATATTATCGAAGCGCACCACGGTCTTGTGCAAGTGCAAAGTCAGATTGGCAAAGGCACCACGTTTACGCTACTCATCCCTGTGCACGTTATGAAACACAAACAAAAAGCTCATCATGCCAAATAGCATGTGAGCTTTTTTTGTAAGAGTCGCTGGATACGGGCTTGATCTTATAGGACTAATTCACGAACATTGACGATTTCTAATTGTTGACCAAGTTCATCTAATACTGCTTTAGGAGCTGGTTTGTCGATCGCAAGCACCATAATTGCAGAGCCACCCACTACTTCACGACCGACTTGCATAGTCGCAATGTTTACTTCGTTATTGCCTAGTAAAGTTCCAACTCGGCCGATAATACCAGGTTTATCATTGTGCGAAATCAATAATAAATTCCCTTCAGGAGCGAAATCCACAGGATAATGATCGATCCGAACAATACGTTCACCTATTCCTGCTAGCAAAGTTCCTGCAAGTTGTTTTTCTTCTTGTTTTGTTTTGAGAATAACAGTGACTAAATTCGTGAAACTTTTTGAGGTATTTGATTTTTGCACAGTGATGTTGACATCTCTTGTTTTTGCTAAATGCATCGCGTTGACTAAGTTGATGGATTCAAGTTGATTTTTGAACACACCTTTGACAATGTGTCGGGTGAGATGACTGGTGTCAACATCAATCAGTTCTCCTGAATAATTGACTACAATTTCAGATACCGCACCTTTTGTGATTTGTCCGAGAATGGTTCCGATTTTCTCGCCCAAATTGAAATAAGGTTCTAGTTTATTTAACACGTCGGAAGGAACCGAAGGCATGTTCACTGCATTTTTAAACGATTCATTTCGTAAAATGTGCAATACTTCTAATGACACATCAATTGCAACGTTCTCTTGTGCTTCGATCGTTGAAGCTCCTAAGTGTGGAGTAACGATAATGTTTGGATGATGCAAGAAGGGATGATCAGCATGAGGAGGCTCCTCTTCGAATACATCCATCGCAGCTCCAGCGACAATTCCTTGATTGATCGCTTCGACAAGTGCGATTTCATCGATAATCCCACCGCGCGCACAATTGATGATTCTTACGCCTTTTTTCATAGAATCAAACTGCGGTTTTCCAATCAAATGATGAGTTTCTTTGGTTAACGGTGTGTGCACAGTAATGAAATCTGCTTTTTCGGAAATATCTTGGACAGATCCAAGCGTAATCCCTAATTTCTCAGCGCGTTCTTCAGTTAAGAATGGATCGTAACCAATGACGTCCATACCGAATACTTTCGCTCGTTTAGCTACTTCACTACCTATTCGGCCCATACCTAGGATACCTAAAGTTTTATAGCGAAGCTCGACACCAACAAAACTTTTACGATCCCATTCTCCGCTTACTGTTTTTTTGTAGGCCTGTGGGATAAAACGTGCCAAGGACATCATCATCGCAAATGTGAGTTCACAAGTCGCAATTGTGTTGCCATCGGGTGCATTGATAACAACAATCCCTCTTTTTGTAGCAGCATCTAAGTCGATATTGTCAACACCAACTCCAGCACGCCCGATTACTTTAAGTCTAGAACCTGCATTCATGATTTTTTCAGTGACTTTTGTTTGGCTGCGAACAAGTAAAGCATCATAGTTAGGAATAATCTCGATTAATTCATCTTCACTTAGACCCGTTCGCTTGACGACTTCAACATCATCAGCATCATGAAGCATTTGAATACCCATATCACTGATAGGATCTGACACGAAAACTTTATACATGATTGACGTCCTCCTTGATTCTAAAAAAAACTCGTTCATCAGTGCAGATGAACATCCTGCAACTAATTAGACGAGAGTTAACTTAAGTCATACACCAATCATCGGAGCATTGATGGTCAAAATAACGGGTTATTCACCGATTGTATCTCTGGTTACAATCCGATACAATAATTCAAGAGTGAATAGCTCAGACTCACGATCGTTTTCCATAAGTTATACGTGATAAGGAAATATTTTTCGAGCTTTTCTCAGTCGGTTGTTAAAATAACTTTTAAATAAATGTAGCATGCTGATGATTAACGTGTCAATCCACGAATATCTTCTGTCACTTAAATAACACAATCGGTATATGTAGTCATTTATTTTTCATTTCTTCATTTATTTTACATTTTGTACTTGAAATCCGATACATTATTAGTTATAGTAATAGATGCTTAATGGATTTTTTCTAGAAAATTCCAATTAAGGAAGTAAAATGAAGAAAATAAAATTTAAATTTAACAAATTCGCACAAATCAACCTGGAACATCTAGATGATCGCACGCTTCTTTTGAACGTCTATCTTACCCAATTGATTATTTTTATCATTGGTTTGATGATCATTATTCTGCAAAGAATTCCATGGAAAGAATTATTCCAGGTGCACCAAGTCTGGATGATGATAGGTTGGGGAATCGGTTTCGCTTTGTCTGTGCTGTTCATAGATGTGATGCTTGCGAGATGGACGCCTAAAGAAGTCATGAATGATGGAGGATTGAATGAACGATTATTTTCTCGTTTACCTCTGTGGCATATTGCAGTGATCGCGATGGTGATTTCTTTTTCAGAAGAATTACTGTTTCGTGGAGCTATTCAACATTCGTGGGGACCTTACTGGACAAGTATTCTTTTTACAGCTATACACGTTAGATATCTCAAGCATTGGTTATTGACGGGGCTTGTGTTTTGTATCAGTTACGGACTGGGTTGGATTTACGAGCATACGGGTTCTTTATGGACACCTGTCGTTGCTCATTTCATGATCGATTTCATTTTAGGTTGTGTGGTTCGTTATTCCAAGGAGGAAAAACAGAGTTAATGCGATTGAATGATCAGTTTCAATATTTTATAACGAATTTCACTAAACAGGATTCTTACTATCTTCCACCTAGAAAATCGATACACCGCAGTTATTTTATTTTGAAATTCAATTGTTATCATATCATCTTATTGGGCTTTAATTTATTGCTGATTGGACTTGTTTTTTTCGGGATTTATCTCGATGGTGTTTCCGATACTGCACTTGATGTGGAGTAAGGATCGATTTCTATATCGATATCATGAGGATCAACAAAAGAATAACCTTGAACTACTAATTCAGTAAGAAGTCTATCAAGTGCTTGAACGGTCCATGGTAACTCGTGCATCAAGATATTACTACCTTTATGGAGTTGTTTTAGCACTTCTTCTACGACTTGAGAGGGATTGTTGTTTTTGACGTTCATTTCCCAATCAAGTGATCCATTGGACCAGTTCATATAGAGCATGTTTGATTTACGTACTTGTTCCCTCACTAATTCATTACTAGAGCCGAACGGTGGTCTGAAAAATGTCGGTGCCACGCCAGTAATCGATTTGACAAGGTTTTGCACTTCGTTGATCTGGAATTCGATAACTTCAGGCGTTTGTTTTTTGAGATCGATATGGTCATAGGAATGATTACCTATCACTTGTCCATTTTCAAATAAAAGAGTTACCAATTCAGGATGTTGCTTGATACGATAACCATTCAAAAAAAATATTGCTTTGGCATTGTGTTTTATGAGGATATCAATTAGAGCTTGATTCATGGCCAGATTTTTGGGTCCATCATCAAAAGTAAGCAAAACCACATTGCGGTTCCCCGACGTGTCTTTAGGTATGATATCATAATTTTTATTCATCTGGTAAGGCTTATTTCCGGTTAGTGTAGAATCATGGTCACTGAGATCATGTTGCTGCTGAGCTGCAACAGGTGTAATCGTAGGAGTAGGAATTGTAGGACGAGGTGACTCAATAAGAAGCGCACTAGGTGTTGGCGTTCGTGTCGCAACGGGATTTTGACTAGGCACAGATTGTTCGTGAATGATTTGTTCGCGGTCCATTTGATTTAAACTACAACCAACGACTATGAAAACGATTAAGATAAAAGCGTATTTCATTTTGTTGACCTCCTGATTGAAATAAGATGATGATTAAAGTGTAACA
>CAMCVV010000071.1 GCA_945881905.1 Paenibacillus alvei | reverse complement strand
CAGGGGTTCGATTCCCCTTACCCGCTTCATAATGTAGTTGTGTAACCTCCTTGCGAAGCAAGGGGGTTTTGCTTTGTTCTCTCTAGGGTAGGGCTAGGGTAGAAGGATAGGTTCATGAACAGCTATCGAACACGCTCATTTTATTTCATTTTCACTTGGACTCAATGCGCATAGTAAAATGAGATAAGTTCCAATTGCATACAATAATTAAAATATTATGAAATTTCATTTTACTTTATATGGTATATTTGTTATATTATTTATGTGATGACACACTTTCATACAATGACACATTCTTCATCATACGGTTATTCATTTTGCATGAAGAAAGGACATTCCTTTTTTATGGAAAAAATCAACGTAAATGAAAATGATGATCATATTTTCGAGAAATTCATGCTTAAACCACTCTCATTCATATCACAACCATACAGAACTAAATTTGAAAAAAAAATGAAAGCAAGACGTCTCAAATTATTGCAAAAAAAGAGTAAAAACAAAGAAGATCTCCAAAAAATTATTGATGAAATCATTAACCACCAATCCGATCATACCTAGACACGCAATCCCTTTCAACATAAATCAACCATTGAGATGGTTACTCATAGCTACTTCAAGATTCAACGGTTCAGGTTCAAACTGATCATGGGGAATCTTTTTTGCGTGGACAAATGGATGTAGGTTTCACTTTCTTTTGTTTTGTGAATGATCGACTACCGTGAAGTTGTAACATTGCAAGAGAATGAACTCTTGCTTCGGTGTTTCCCAACATATGCCACAATGTTCTCCTGGCTATGCGTTTTGCATGAAAACGTATCACACCAGCTTACAGGTGCATTTGACTATAATGAGTTCCCAGTTCATAATCAAGGAAACATCGAGCAAGGGATATGCGTAAGTCACGCTTATATCAGACGACATGGAGTATGGATTCAACTCTTTTTCGGAATAATGACATGGCTTCATTAGCAAATACGTTTTGTCGCAAGCTTCGTCTATGTAAGTACGGTAGAGTACATAAATTGACGGTAAGTATAGTTATGAAAAAAAACTGAGGTGGTATCCATCATGCGCACGGTGTGGATCTTCGGTCATCAACTAAGTATGAAATGGAGCGTATTGGCGGAGTTGAACAAGCAGGAAGATCGAATCTTACTCGTTGAAGCGAGATCTCGAGGGGAATGGCGACCCTATCACAAACAAAAGCTGATCTTCGTATATGCTGCCATGAGACATTACGCACATGACTTACGAAAGCTTGGTTTCCATGTAGATTATCGACAATCAGATACATTCGAGCAAGGATTCAATGCGCATGTAGCGGATTATGAACCAGTTCACGTCATCGTCCATCTTCCAACCGAATGGAAGATGCGTCAAAGAGTTCAGCGATGGGCGATACAGCAACAACAAGCAGAACATATACAAGTTGAAGTGCGTTCTGAAGATGAAATCTTTCTAGTACCTGAATCGGAGTGGTCACAGCTTTTGCCAATGAATAAGAAATGGAATCTAGAACAAGTATATCGGAAATTACGTGTTCGATTCAACATTTTGATGGATGGTAAACAGCCTGTTGGAGGTAAATGGAATTATGATGCTGACAATCGCAAAGGTCCAGACGAGCATGCGAAGTTTACTCCTGCGCTTGTATTTACTTCAGATGAAACGCTCGAGCAAGTTATTCACGAAGTAGAAACGAATTATAGCCATCATCCAGGTGAAAGTTCACCATTTATATGGCCAGTATCTTCTGCACAAGCGGAAATAGCACTCACACATTTTCTGGCGTATCGACTTGCAACTTTTGGCACATACCAAGATGCGATGCGAGTTACTGATCCGTTCATGTCGCACTCGTTACTTGCGAGTTTATTCAATTTCGGCTTACTAGATCCGCTTGAAGTCATTCATCGAGCTGAGATGTGTTACCGAGAAGGAAAAGCTCCACTTCAAGCTGTCGAAGGATTTATTCGTCAAATCCTGGGATGGAGAGAATATGTAAGAGGCGTATATCTCTTGCAAATGCCTGATTATGCGCAGATGAATGAATTTCAACATCATAGAGCACTACCTGCTTTTTATTGGCATGCAGATACGCGTATGAATTGCGTGAAACAAGCAGTAACTGACGTCAATCAATTTGCATACAGTCATCATATCCAACGATTGATGATACTATGTAACTTCGCGAACTTAGCTGGTATTTCGCCACAAGCTGTCAGTGATTGGTTCAATGAGATGTACATCGACGCACTTGATTGGGTTGTTGTCCCGAATGTATTGGGAATGGGATTGTACGCAGATGGAGGCATCATGTCAACGAAGCCATATGTCTCATCAGGACAATATATTCATCGCATGAGTGACGCTTGTGAAACCTGTAGCTATGAGGTCAAGTTCAAATTAGGGGAGAAAGCTTGTCCTTTTCACGCTTTGTATTGGGCTTTTATTGATCGAAACGTTGATAAATTAAAAAGAAATCCACGGATGACGATGATGGTGAGCAGTTGGCAAAAAATGAATACCGCTAGTCGGTTGGAGTTATTGCAGCAAGCTGAATTCGTGCTTCAGCGCTTAGATGAAGGCAGGCTGTAAGCATTTCCGAATTCATACATCCTACATATCATAAATTATTCGCTTTAAATCAACGGTTCAATCGATGCATCATCGTAATCAATCAGCCAATGTCGCACATAAGCTTGCTCAGGGTCGTATTGCTGAGCTTGTTTGACTACATGAAATCTGCGATCTAGACGCGCGTCGTTACCTACTCCAGCGAGATACTGCCAGTTGCCATAATTGCTAGCAGGGTCATAATCGATCAATTGTGATTCATACCATTCAGCGCCCAATAACCAATCGATATTTAGCGACTGCGTCAAGAAGCTGGCTGCATTCTGGCGGGCGCGATTCGACGTGTACCCCGTTATAGCTAATTCACGCATGGAAGCATCGACAAGGGGATAGCCTGTGCGTCCCGCGAGCCAAGCTTCGATATAACGAGGATTACAGCTCCAAGATTTTTTTCGTTGTTGAATGCCTTCTCGCTGAAAAATCCGATGAGGATACTTGCGATGCATCAAGCGGAAAAACTCTCTCCATAGAAGTTCGAACCACAGCCAGTATGTCGATTCATTACGTATTCGTGTTTGTTCATATCTATGGATCGCTGCATACACTTCACGAGCAGATAGACAACCGTGTGCAAGCCAAGACGATAATCGCGATGAATCAATTGTTGATAATAATCCGTTACGAGTTAACTTATAAGTAGCAATCGCATCAGTGGCAAATAAGAAATGATGAAGTCGCTGTTGCCCAGATGTCGATCCACCCTGCCAATTCATTGTATTCCGTTCATCATGCATAGGAGCAATGAGACCTAATTCTTCTATAGTGGGTAGATGAGACAGAGAGCGGATAGATTGAAAAACAGGGTAATCCCATTTGGCATCATAAATCGGAGCAGGCAACGGTGCAGGTGGGATCAACTTTCCTTCGATTTGTTTGCGAAACAATGTGAATACGTGCGGTAAAAGCTCAAGCGCAGGTAAATCTTCGTGGAGGTACAAATCATTGGTGCGATAACTTTCCCATCTAAGCGATTGGAGCTTCTCATGATACTGACATCCGTTCACGAGATCACGTTCTTCTTGACCTGATTCCTCTGAATAATATACAGTCGTTGCTTCAAAACCGTGCTGATTCAAGCCCTTCATCAGCTCAGTGAATCGATCCACCGTATCACCTTGGGAAACCAATAGAGGGATCCCCAAATGATGCAATTGCTGTTCGAGAACGGCTACACTTTCTCGAATGAATTGTGCGCGATGAGCCCCGGTCTTCGGGAAATCATAATGCAAAGTCTTACTGTATTGACGATCATCAAAGACATACATGGCCACCACTGGCAAGTTACGATTACATGCCTGATCGAGTGGGGCATGGTCACTCACGCGTAAATCATTACGAAACCACACAATTGAACATGGATTTAACAGTTGAGGATTATTTCTTGGTTTTGCGAGATAGTCCAATGGGTCAGACAGATTTCCCGAGGTTAAATCAATCATTCGAAGCAACCCTCCATCGCATGTTAACTGCCGTACAATCTTACGACTAAACAAACCTGAGTGCACAATCACACCTATCACTGCAGTATTTTTATATTTTACATCAATTGTAACATGTTTGAAGGAAGTAAACCGCTCACACAGAAATAATACATGATGAAGATTAGCGAATGAGGAGTGGGGCTTTGAATCAGGATAAGACTCGAGCACATCCAGGGTATTGGAAAAAGATAACAGGAATCGAAGTAGCTGGATTCCTTCAAGAGATACAACCTACACACAGTCAACCTGTATTTCTGTGCATTGGTTCCGATCAGTCCACAGGAGACTCGCTAGGACCACTTGTAGGGACAGCGCTTATCGAAGCTGGCTATCCTCATGTCATGGGTACATTGCGCGAACCATTGGATTCGAGTAATTTGCAACGCAGGATAGCTGAGCTTCCGCGAGAACATACGTATATCGCGATAGATGCTGCACTTGGTTTACCAGGATCGATTGGTTTATTCCAAGTATCGAATCGTCCCATCGCACCTGGTAAATCGATTGGTAAGAAACTACCGCCCCTTGGTGATTACAGTATTGCAGCGATTGTTAATGCAACGGGACCAAGACAACTACATATTTTACAGACGACTTCCTTATATCGTGTCATGACAATGGCACAGCAAATCATTGATGCTGTTCAACTGGCATATCCCAATAGACTATAGCCAACTCTTATTGCACGACGATATAGCCAATCATAGGGCCTTCATGAGCAACATCCGTATGCGTCAAACAAATGATGCGGTAAGTGCCTCGCTCTTTGGCTGTGAAGTTCACGATGGTTTCCTTTCCTTGGGTGACTTCGCCTTTGATGTTCAATCCTTCAATCAAGAACGGATGACTTTCACCGTTGACTCCATAGATACGAAGTTGAATATTTTCGCCTTGCTGCACGACGATCGTGCCGGGGTCCCAACGATAAGCCTCGATCTTTTGACCCTCTTTGGATGTGCTTTTGAATTCTCCTGTGACCATGTGGATCGTTCTTGTCGCTGCCATACTCGCTGTAGGCATGGTCGTTTCATGATTCCATACAAGGAAACACGTAACGGCAAAGATCATTGCGATGGATGCAACAAACAGGTGTTTTTTTTTGATAATGAATATCTTAGACATGCGTATTTCGCCTCCTCAATCTATCAATCGATGATGTATATGCAAGTGCTTGTCAATCCATGATGATGAATGAATATGAAGTTCAATTGGTTTACACACTCATCTATGTTAATATAAAGAATATATCTTAATACGAGGAGAGTCAGAGTGACGTGGGGGACATAATACATTCAATCTTAGTATTTCTTGAGGGTATGGGTTATTGGGGCATCATGTTTGGTTTGATGATCGAAGTCATCCCAAGTGAAATTGTATTGTCATATGGAGGATATCTCGTCTCAAAGGGTGAGATTAGTTTTACAGGTGCTGTGATATTCGGTACAATTGGTGGCGTGATTGCACAGATATTTGTTTATTGGTTAGGTCGTTATGCAGGTAGACCTTTCCTAGAACGTTATGGCAAATATATCTTTATTCATAAAAAACACATCGATTCAGCTGAACAATGGTTCCACCGCTATGGAACAGGAGTCATTTTTACAGCTCGATTCATTCCAGTCGTCAGGCATGCGATATCGATTCCGGCAGGAATAGCTCGAATGTCGTTATGGAGATTCACGATATACACGACATTAGCCGTTATACCCTGGTCGATCTTCTTTATTTATCTCGGCAAAACCTTAGGTGAGAATTGGGAAACCATTGATGAAGTAGCTGCACCTTACATAATGCCGTTCATTTGGTTCTCGGTTGGCTTGACTTCGCTCTATTTCATATATATTGTCATCAGAAGAAAAAACAAAGAGACAAAATAATTGAGAAATACTACGTTATTTCCAAGCGGTTTATTAGATTAAGCCTATGTACCAAAGCCTTTTGCCTACTATTTCCGACAATGGTCGGATTTTCATATGGATTTTCATAAGCATCAATCGATGGAAATCATGTATATGATCGAAGGAACATATCGAATTGAGTTCGACGAACATGCGAAGCGAATCGAAACGATTTTTTTAAAGAAAGGTGAATTTGTTCTACTGGATGCTAACATCATGCATCGATTAGACGTGGATGCCCATCATTCGTGCAGAATGTTGAATGTAGAGTTTAGCTTCGAACATCGAATCAATGAGTATCCCTCTATGATCGAACTTGTAGCAGAAGAGCAGTCTCTGAAGAAATTATTAGTGGAAGAGAAGAAATATGTAGTGCTTGCTGATCCAGATGAAGTGTTTCATATCATGAAGACGCTAGTTTTAGAAATGGATACAACGAAACCGAGCCATATCATGGTTCATTTGTTGTTTTGTCAATTACTTATTCGGATAGCGAGAGTTTGGCGAGATACACATCAAAGTCAACAGCAGCAAGTAAAAGATTACATTAAAGAAATGGTGACTTATTTGCATCAACATCTTGACCAGGACTTCCATGTTCAGGATATAGCCTCAAGTGTGAATCTGCATCCGACTTATGTACAGCGGATTTTCAAGTTACATACGGGACAAACCTTGATTGAACATCTCACAGCGATTCGTATAGAAAAAGCTAAAAAGTTGCTGTTACATACAGAAATTCCGATCATTGATATATCGCATTATGTGGGAATTGGAAGCCGCCAATATTTCCATTTTCTTTTCAAAAAATATACACATCAAACACCTTCTGCATATCGCAAAACCATGCATACTCATCGAACATACGAATCAGATAAGTGAGAATTCTTGACACTCCTATCATAAATGAGTGATGAATTTGAAAACCTTTCTTCTGTCTTTTGGTTACAATACATATATCAAATTGTAACGTATCCAAATTAAAGGAGCTGATTGAAATGAGTTTTAAAATTGCTTTTATAGGTGCAGGAAGCATTGGATTTACGCGAGGCCTCCTCAGGGATTTGTTGTCAATCAAAGAATTTCACGAGATTGAAGTTGCTTTTACAGACATTCATCCCAACAACTTGGCGATGGTAACACAACTGTGCCAAAGAGATATTAACGAAAACGGACTCTCCATAAAGATCCTTTCTACGTTAGATCGAAGAGAAGCAATCCGAGGTGCAAAATACATCTTCTGTACGATTCGTGTAGGGGGTTTGGAAGCGTTTGCGAAAGATGTCGATATTCCTCTTCAATATGGTGTCGATCAGTGTGTGGGGGATACACTGTGCGCTGGTGGAATCATGTATGGCCAAAGAGGGATTGCTGTGATGTTAGACATATGCAAGGACATTCGAGAATATGCTGCTAAGGATGTCTTACTATTGAATTATTCGAACCCCATGGCGATGCTGACTTGGGCATGCAATGCATATGGACATGTACGTACGATTGGGCTTTGTCATGGTGTTCAGCATGGTCATCATCAAATCGCAGAAGTGCTCGGGTATCCTCAAGATGAAGAAGATATCATCTGTGCAGGGATAAATCATCAGACGTGGTATATTCAAATAAGCCATAAAGGTGAAGATTTGACTAAGAAGCTACTCGTTGCTTTCGAAAACCATTCCGAATACCGGGATACAGAAAAAGTTCGCATTGATATGCTTCGTAGGTTCGGATACTACAGCACTGAATCCAATGGTCACTTGAGTGAATACGTACCGTGGTATCGCAAACGCACAGATGAAATTATAGATTGGATAGACCTCAGCAGTTGGATAAATGGAGAAACAGCGGGATACTTACGAATATGTACAGAACAACGGAACTGGTTCGAAACGGAATTCCCCAATTGGATGAAGCAAGATGCAGTAAAGTTTGCACCTGAAAAGCGAAGTGTTGAGCACGGCACGTATATCATTGAAGCATTAGAAACAGGTCGAACATATCGAGG
>CAMCVV010000070.1 GCA_945881905.1 Paenibacillus alvei | reverse complement strand
GTAATTTTCTGTGAAATATTCATTATTAATCGTAATTATCCTATGTGTCGGCTTACTCAGTGTGACTACAGCTTGTTCAAAAAAAGAAGACACAGCTCCTTCAGAAGATACAGCTCCTTCAGAAGATACAGTGAAATCAGATGACATGGATCCAACAAGTCCAATGCGATGGAATGAACCCCCACAAATGTTGATCGATTCGTCCAAAACGTATACAGCGCAATTACAAACATCAAAAGGTGACTTGACGATTGAATTGTTTGCCAAGGATAGACCATTGACGGTAAATAACTTCGTATTTCTAGCGAAAGCTGGTTACTATAATGGTGTGAACTTTCATCGAATTATAGAGACATTTATGGTTCAATCCGGCGATCGAGAGGGTACAGGTGCAGGTAACCCAGGCTATGCGTTCGAAGATGAGCTTTCACCAGGATACACGTATGAAGTGGGTATCATAGCTATGGCGAATTCAGGCCCAAATACGAACGGTAGTCAGTTCTTCATCTGTTCAGGAACCGACTGTGCGAATTTGGATCGCAATCCCAATTACACGATTTTTGGCAAAGTAACAGAAGGGCTAGACACCTTACAGCTGATCGCGAGCAGTCCAGTTCAAGCGAACCCACGTGGTGAAAATAGTTCTCCTGTGGAGCCAGTCATCTTGAGCTCTGTAACCATCACAGAAAAATAATCACACACCATCTACAGCTGAATCAATTGTTTTAACTTGTCTTGGCAAGATTTGATGAAATCCTTCATAAGCTTAGATGAGTAATGAATCATCTCGAGAGTGAGGTGTTCGATCTGAGTGAGCATGTATTAGCCAAACCATTGCCAGAGAACGTTGCTCCTTCTCGACAAATCCATATCGTGCTTCGGCAACCTGAAATCCAGCAACTTCAGGAAGAGTATTCGCTTCCAAGTCGTAAACCGCCGATAGCAGGTCCGATATGCAAGTTATTCGAGGAGTTAGAGCAAATGGTTGGACTAGAGCCAATCAAAGAAATGATTCATGAAATCTATGCTTTACTGCACATTTCACAATATCGCGTACAAGTAGGGCTTTCTTCTCTTTCTCATGTGTATCATATGATTTTCAAAGGAAATCCAGGTACAGGTAAGACTACTATTGCCAGATTCATAGCTCGTATCTTTCAAGTGATGGGTGTTCTAAGTAAAGGTCATCTTGTGGAAGTCGAACGAGCAGACATGGTCGGAGAGTATATCGGTCATACAGCATTGAAGACGAGAGAATTGATGAAAAAAGCTATGGGTGGTATTCTATTTATTGATGAAGCCTACAGTTTAGCTCGCGGTGGGGATAAAGATTTCGGTAAAGAAGCAATCGATTGTTTAGTCAGAGGAATGGAGAATCACAAATCTGATTTCATTCTGATTCTCGCCGGATATCCAGAAGAAATGGACGATTTTTTGTTGATGAATCCAGGACTTCCATCTCGGTTTCCGATCCAAATAGAATTCGCTGATTATTCCGTCGAACAATTAATTCGAATTGCTGATCTGATGGCCAAAGACAGAGAATATGCATGGCATTCATCGACCATTACGAAGCTTAAGGTACACTTGACAGAAGAGAAAGATTGCTTATTGCGGACATTTAGCAATGCAAGGCACGTGAGGAATGTGCTAGAGAAATCAATTCGACATCAAGCAGTAAGGTTGTTAGATCAATATACGACGCCGCCTTCAAAGCTTGAATTAATGTCGATCCGCCCTGAAGATCTGCGCATTGCTGCTAAAAAAATCTAAAATACATCTGAACAATTCAACAGGCCACGAAGTGCATCTGAGAAGGAGAATAGGAACATGAAAGAAATTCGACGCCTCGTTATTGGGGCAGAGAAATCAACGACTTCCGAAGACATGCTGTATTCCACGCAGCAAATCATCAAGCAAGCACTTGAGATCTTAGGTTATGGAGAAGAATATTTCGAATTATTAAAAGAACCTTTGCGTTTCTTGACCGTTAGAATTCCTATCCGTATGGATAATGGTAAAGTACAAGTATTTACGGGATATCGCGCACAGCACAATGATGCTGTGGGTCCTACCAAAGGGGGGATTCGCTTTCATCCCAATGTGACTGCAGATGAAGTATCTGCATTATCGCTTTGGATGACATTGAAATGCGGGATCTTCGATCTCCCTTATGGTGGAGGGAAAGGTGGAATCGTGTGTGATCCACGCACCATGTCCCTTCACGAATTAGAGCGACTGGCTAGAGGTTATGTAAGAGCCATTAGTCAAATCGTAGGACCGAACAAAGATATTCCTGCGCCAGATGTGTATACGAATGCACAAATTATGGCATGGATGTTAGATGAATATAGTCGGATTCGCGAACATGATTCACCGGGATTCATTACAGGGAAGCCATTGGTATTAGGTGGTTCACGTGGTCGAGAGAAAGCGACTTCGTTCGGTACAGCAATAGCTGTTCGAGAAGCAGCGAAGGAACGAGGATTACTTCTTCGTGATCTGCGTGTATGTATACAAGGGTTCGGTAATGTAGGAAGTTATTTATCGGAAATCTTGTACGGTTGGGGTGTCAAAATTGTTGGTATTAGTGATGTGAATGGAGGAATTTATTCACATCAAGGGTTCGATATCCCAGATTTAATCGACAAGCGAGATTCATTTGGTAGCATTACGAATTTATTTCCTGAACGTCTAACCAACACAGAATTCCTCACTTCGCCTTGCGATATACTGGTACCTGCAGCATTAGAAAATCAAATTACGATCGATATCGCACACTTGATTCAAGCGCAAATTATTGTGGAAGCTGCCAATGGTCCAACAACGGCTGAAGCTTCGGAAGCTTTATATGAACGTGGGGTATTGATTATTCCTGATGTGTTAGCTAATGCAGGCGGAGTAACCGTGAGTTATTTCGAATGGGTGCAAAATAATCAAGGACACTATTGGTCTGAAGCATCGGTCAATGAGCAGCTTGAAAACATGATGGTTGCCGCTGTAAGGAAAGTGCTAGATCTCGCAAAGCTGCGAAACATTACACCGAGATTAGCTGCTTATGTCGTCGGTATACGGAAGTATGCAGAAGCTTGTAAATATCGCGGATGGATTTGAACGGTAGGAATTCATCTGATCAAATGGTTCATTCGGAGGTTTAGCAGATGAAAACAACTTCACATCCAGTTGTCATTGAACAGCTCGGTCGCGCAGTATTGGTGAGCCTGATTTGGCAAAAATTCAAACACGATGAATTTCGAACGCAATATTCATTACTAGAACTGATTCAACTTGCAGAAACAGCAGGTGTAGAAGTGCTTGAAACGATGACTCAATCGAAAGATAAAGCTGATTCGAAATGGTTTATGGGCAAAGGCAAAGTTCAAGAACTGAAGTTGCGTCTAGAGGAATTAGAGGCTAATGTTGCTATATTTGATCAAGAATTGAGTGGCAGTCAAGTTCGCAATCTAGAAGCAGCTTTGGATGTCAAAATCATTGACCGAACCCAATTAATCTTAGATATTTTTGCGCAGCGCGCCAAAACGAGAGAAGGCATCACGCAAGTGGAGCTTGCTCAATTAAAATACTTGCTCCCTCGACTATCAGGTCAAGGCAAGAACTTATCAAGACTTGGAGCTGGAATTGGTTCTAGAGGGCCTGGAGAAACGAAGTTAGAAACAGATCGCAGACATATTCGCGATAGAATCGATGAACTGAGTACTCAATTAGAAGAAGTTGTGAAACACCGCAATCTGCATAGAGAGCATAGGAAAAAAAGCGGGATATTTCAAGTAGCGCTTGTTGGATATACGAATGCAGGCAAATCCACGTATCTCCGACAACTGACTCAAGCTGATGTTCTAGTAGAGAATAAGCTGTTTGCAACGCTAGATCCCACTTCACGGATCGTTCGTTTACCTGGTGGCAAGCAAATTATCCTTACAGATACAGTTGGATTCATTCAGAATCTCCCGCATGATGTTGTTGCTTCTTTTCGTGCGACGCTTGAAGAAGTGAATCAAGCAGATCTGATCTTGCATATCGTGGATAGTTCGAGTCCCATGTATCGTGAGCAGATTCGAACTGTGAATCAAGTGCTTGCTGAACTTGGAGCCAATCAAAAAGAACAAGTGATCATTTTCAATAAAATCGACTTGTGTGAAGCGCAAGAAGTTGAGTTATTATCTGCCGATGTGGCGTGTCTTAAACTTTCGGCATATGTAGAGACGGATTTGCAACAATTATTGCTTATGCTCGAGAATAAGTTAATGAATGTTTCGACTACTTTCCGTATACCTATGGAGAAAGGCGATCTACATGCATTGGTGTATCGGATTGGTGATGTCATACATACCCTAAATGAAGAAAATGAATTGATCTTCCAAGTTCGAGTCAATCAGCAAGATTACGAAAAATGGGGCAATGCCTTGAAATCTTATGAAGTCGACACGAATCTAGTTGAGGAAAGAGAGGAATAAGTAGTGAAGCCTTTCGATGATCAGACGCTTGCTTGGATGAATGATGTCGAACAACAAGTAGACGGAATGTATACACAGATCGATTCTGTGATCGACATCAATCAGTGGAAAGTGATTCAAGCTTTCCAAAAACATCAAGTAAGTGACTATCACTTCGCTAGTTCTTCGGGATATGGCTACAATGATCGAGGAAGAGAAGTGCTCGACCTCGTCTATGCGGATGTGTTTAACACGGAGTCTGCTTTAGTTCGTCCTCACTTTGTGTCGGGAACGCATACGATCAGTATTGCGCTCTTTGGACTTCTCCGTCCAGGAGATCACTTACTGTACATCACAGGTAAGCCCTATGATACGTTACATCACGTGATCGGTCAACCTCATGATGGATCGGGGTCATTGCAAGATTGGGGTATTCACTATGACGAAGTAAACCTCACTGACTCAGGAGAACCTCATTGGCATGCGATCCGAGAATTAATGAAACCTCACACGAAGGTAATTGGTATTCAGCGTTCTCGCGGGTATACGTGGCGACCTTCGTTCTCAGTAAGTGATATCGCAAAAATGGTAGCATTCGTTAAGGAAATCAATCCTGATGTTATTGTATTTGTGGATAATTGCTACGGGGAATTCACAGAAACATTAGAGCCCACAGATGTAGGTGTCGATGTCATGGCAGGTTCACTGATTAAAAACCCCGGAGGAGGACTTGCGCCATCAGGTGGGTATATCGTGGGTCGAAGCAAGCTCGTTGATTACTGTGCGGCAAGACTTACTGCTCCAGGTATTGGAGCTGAAGTAGGTGCGATGTTAGGTTCGACGAAACCAATCTTCCAAGGCTTGTTTCTTGCTCCTCATGTGGTGGGTCAAGCTGTTAGAGGGTCTATATTTGCTGCAGCGATGTTTGAGAAATTAGGTTTCCAGACAAGTCCCAAGTGGAATGAACAGCGAACAGACTTGATTCAAGCGATTCAATTCTCGAATGCGGAACAAGTGATTGCATTTGTTCAAGGTATCCAGAAAGGTTCAGCGGTGGATGCTCATGTAGTTCCTGTTCCTTGGAATATGCCGGGGTATGCGCACCCTGTCATTATGGCTGCAGGAACATTTATTCAAGGAGGGAGTTTAGAATTATCCGCAGATGCACCGATTCGCGAACCCTACATCGCTTATGTGCAAGGTGGTCTTACGTATGCGCATTGTAAATATGGTGTATTGACAGCTGTCGAGCATATGAGAGCAAGTCATTTGTTATAGCTAGCACTATTGTAAACTAATCTAACATAGGTTGACACATTCCTTAATCAACTGTAAAATTACTGTAAGTAAGAAGTTTAGGAGTGTGATCTTTCTTGAGTGATGAAATTCGACGAAATATGGCATTATTTCCAATAGGAATCGTGATGAAGCTCACTGATTTAACTGCTCGACAAATCAGATACTATGAACAACATGGTCTGATTATTCCAGCGCGTACAACAGGTAATCAGCGTCTCTATTCATTTAATGATGTAGAAAGACTTCTTGAAATAAAAGAGTTGATTGAAAAAGGTGTAAATATTGCAGGAATTAAGCAAGTTCTCCTTCCAGTGGACAAAAATTCTGAAGAAGCAACTGTACTTCTGCCTTCGTTAGAAGCAAAACGCAAAGAGCTGACAGATTCCCAACTTCACAGAATGCTCAAGCAACAATTAATGGGTGGAGGAAAGCGTCCCGGTCAAACATTGCTCATCCAAGGAGAATTATCTCGATTTTTCAAAAAATAAAGGTATGATTTGAAAGGAGATTGGACATTGGCGACTTCAACTTTTACTAAAGAGATGATTATACAAATTTCAAAAGAAGAAAATGTGAGATTTATTAGACTACAATTCACTGACTTGATGGGTTCAATCAAAAATGTCGAAATTCCAATCAGTCAATTGGAAAAAGCACTAGATAATAAAATGATGTTCGATGGTTCTTCGATTGAAGGCTATGTTCGCATCGAAGAATCTGATATGTATCTATACCCAGATTTGCAAACATGGGTCATATTCCCTTGGGTTTCAGATAATAAAGTAGCTCGACTTATTTGTGATATTCATATGCCAGATGGTCGTCCATTTTCCGGTGATCCGCGAGGAATCTTAAAGAAAGCATTACAAGCAGCAGAAGAACAAGGGTTTACAGCAATGAATGTTGGTCCTGAACCTGAATTTTTCTTATTCAAAACAGATAGCAATGGCAACCCAACGATGGAATTGAATGATCAAGGTGGTTATTTTGATTTAGCTCCTATGGATCTTGGCGAGAATTGTCGTCGGGAAATTGTACTCACTCTCGAAGAGATGGGATTTGAAGTCGAAGCTTCTCATCATGAAGTTGCACCTGGTCAACACGAAATTGATTTTAAGTATGCGGATGCAATCAAAGCAGCTGACCAAATTCAAACGTTCAAGCTTGTTGTGAAAACAATTGCTCGTCAACATGGGCTTCACGCTACATTTATGCCTAAGCCTTTATTTGGAATGAATGGTTCTGGAATGCATTGTCATCAATCGTTATTTATCGGCAATGAAAACAGTTTCTTCGATGATCGAGATCCGCTTGGGTTAAGTACAATTGCTCGTTATTATATGGCAGGGATCCTACAGCATGCCCGTTCTTTCACAGCGATCACGAATCCTACAGTGAATTCCTATAAACGATTAGTTCCCGGTTATGAAGCGCCGTGTTATGTAGCATGGTCTGCAAGTAACCGTAGCCCAATGATTCGAATTCCTGCATCTCGGGGTCTGAGTACACGAATCGAAGTTCGAAGTCCAGATCCATCAGCCAATCCTTACTTAGCACTAGCTGTCATGTTAGCTGCAGGACTAGATGGAATCAAAAACAAGATGTCTTTACCTTCACCTACGGATCGAAATATCTATGTGATGACAGAAAATGAGCGAGAAGATCAAGGTATTCCTAGCTTGCCAGCTAATTTGAAGATGGCTCTAGATGAACTCTTGCATGATGAAATCATATGTCAAACACTAGGCGATCACGCACTTACTCATTTCTACGAATTAAAGGAAATTGAATGGGATATGTATCGCACACAAGTTCACCAATGGGAAAGAGACCAGTATTTAAGTCAGTATTAATCTCATCGTTGCACAGTTCTTCAGTTAGCTTTCAGCTATATCTCTATATATAGAAAACACCCTTCATGTTGTATAGATGTCCTATACAACGCGAAGGGTGTTTTCGTATAAGTGAAGGTTAGACATCTCTTAGCAATCCAACGACTTTCCCGAGAATCGTGACATGATCCAAAATGATGGGCTTCAGTGAAGAATTCTCGGGTTGTAATCGGAAGTGTCCGGATTCTTTGTAGAAACGCTTGACGGTAGCTTCATCTTGATCTGTCATTGCAACAACGATTTCTCCATTATTAGCAGTCTGTTGTTGACGTACAATCACATAGTCTCCGTCTAGAATTCCTGCTTCAATCATACTATCTCCCACAACCGTCAACATGAATACGTTATGATCACCGACAAAGCGACCAGGAATCGGTAAATAATCTTCAATATTCTCAGTAGCAGTGATCGGAACTCCAGCAGTCACACGACCTATTAATGGAACTCTTGCTACTGGAACTGAGTAGAGGATGTCATCATCATCGTGTTCATCACCTAAAATCTCAATTG
>CAMCVV010000069.1 GCA_945881905.1 Paenibacillus alvei | reverse complement strand
TGTAGCTTTACATGCCATTGCAGAAGTACAAAAGGTAGGAGGTACAGCTGCATTTATCGATGCTGAGCATGCATTAGATCCCGTATATGCTTCGAAATTAGGCATAAACATAGATGAGCTTCTTTTATCTCAACCTGATACAGGTGAACAAGCACTTGAAATTGCAGAAGCACTAGTTCGCAGTGGAGCCGTGGATATCATAGTAATCGATTCTGTCGCAGCATTAGTTCCTAAAGCTGAAATCGAAGGTGATATGGGTGACTCTCATATGGGGCTGCAAGCGCGCTTAATGTCCCAAGCACTTCGTAAACTATCTGGAGCTATCAATAAATCTCATGTGATTGCAATATTCATCAATCAATTACGAGAGAAAATAGGCGTCATGTTCGGTAATCCAGAAACAACACCAGGAGGAAGAGCTTTAAAGTTCTACTCAACGATACGACTAGATATTCGGCGTACGGAAACACTTAAACAAGGCAATGATATGGTCGGGAATCGCACAAGGATCAAAGTCGTAAAAAACAAAGTAGCTCCTCCGTTTAAACAAGTAGATGTGGACATTATGTATGGAGAAGGCATTTCAAAAGAAGGTAGCCTTATCGACATGGGGACAGAAATGGATATTGTTAACAAAAGCGGAGCTTGGTATTCGTATAATAGTGAAAGATTAGGTCAAGGTAGAGAAAATGCTAAACAATACTTAAAAGATAACCCTAAAATTTCAGCAGAAATAGAAAAGAAAATTCGGGAAAATAGCAATCTCACTTCGGTCGTTACATCTTTACATGATAATGAATTAGATCCATCCTCCGACGATTAACCTCATTAAATACAAAGCGCCTTTATGAACGTATAAAGGTGCTTTTGTTTACACAAAGGAGTTGCGAAGAATTTGCAGGAGCAATCCACAGAAATCATCATCGTAAAAATAGAAAAAAGCAAACAAAAACGAAGATACCACGTTCATCTGAGCAATGATCACACGTTCTCTATCCATGAAGATCTGCTCGTCAAGTATCAATTATCCAAAAATCTTGTGATCGATCTACCTTTCATCGAGGAAATCATCCACTCTGATGAACAACATCGCGCTTATCTGAAAGCGATATTACTCTTAGGTATCCGAACTTACACAGTGAAAGAAATCTCAGACAAATTGAAACAAAAAGGGTTTGAATCTTCCACAATCCTGAAAACCATTGACAAATTGAAACAACTGAATTACCTCAATGATGAAGAGTATGCTCAACAATGGGCAGAACAACAAGTTCGCAAACATCATGGAAGTCATCGAATCCGCTATGATCTTAAACAAAAGGGATTATCTTCATTACTCATACAAGAAGTACTACAAAAGAGTTCTCCTGAAATACAATTGCAAGCTGCTATTGAAATTGGACACAAAAAATGGAAAACATTCGAAGGAAACAGTTATCAAAAAAAAGCAAAATTAATGGCTTTCCTACATAGAAGAGGTTACACCAATGAAATCATTGAAACTTCACTCAAAACAATCCCACTTGTTGATGATCAGCACGATGATGTATTGTGGGATGATTTTCCACATGTTGAGGATTAATGTGATGTGTCATAGCTACCTAGACGATAGCTATAAACGCAGTCTCTTGACAAGCTTCTTGATTAAAAGATAAAATAAAGTAGTATTTTAATTCACTCACTTGAAAAGTCAAACGTATGTGAATTTACACAGTAGTGAGAATCGCCAATTTTCACACTGTGATTTCGACGATTAAGCAATCGGTTGGGACAATATGATTCATTCATGTTAAATTGTTACAATGTGTCGAACTGAAGAATGAAACCTAAATAATGAACCTTAGGCATCTCAAGAAATTCTTAGATAACCAACGAGGAGGTGTACATGATGAATTATTACATCTGGATCGCTCTGTGTCTCGTTACTGGCGTTATCGGCGTATGGATAGGTTACATTATCCGTAAAACTCTTGCAGAAGCAAAAATTTCTAGTGCTGAACATGCAGCTTCCTATATCAGGGAAAATGCTAGTAAAGAAGCTGAAGCACTCAAGAAAGAAATGATTCTTGAAGCAAAAGATGAAGTATATAAACTTAGAGCCGAAGCCGACAGAGACATTCGAGAGCGAAGAAACGAATTCCAGCGCTTAGAAAGACGGTTATTACAAAAAGAAGAGTCATTAGACAAGAAAATTGAAACGCTTGAACGTAAGGAAGAAATACTAGTAAATAAAGAGAAGCGTATTGATGATACACAATCACAAATCGACATCATTTACAAATCTAAATTAATTGAACTTGAGCGTGTTTCTGGATTAACCACTGAAGAAGCTAAAGCCATTATCCTAAAAAATGTAGAACAAGAAGTAAGTCATGAAGCTGCACAATTGATTAAAGATATTGAAAATAGAGCAAAAGAAGAAGGCGACAAAAAAGCAAAAGAAATTATCACGATTGCTATCCAAAGATGTGCTGCAGATCATGTCGCTGAAACAACTGTATCTGTTGTAACACTACCTAACGAAGAAATGAAAGGTAGAATCATTGGAAGAGAAGGAAGAAATATTCGGGCACTCGAAACATTGACAGGTATCGATTTAATTATTGATGATACACCTGAAGCTGTGATTTTATCTGGTTTTGATCCGATTCGCAGAGAAATTGCTCGAACTTCATTAGAGAAACTAGTTGCAGATGGAAGAATTCATCCTGCTAGAATTGAAGAGATGGTAGAGAAATCTCGCAGAGAAGTGGACGATAGAATTCGCGAATATGGTGAGCAAGCAACATTTGAAGTAGGCGTTCATGGTTTACATCCTGATTTAATTAAAATCCTGGGTCGACTTAAATTCAGAACCAGTTATGGACAAAATGTGTTGAAACATTCTATGGAAGTAGCTTATCTATCTGGATTAATGGCAGGAGAACTCGGAGAAGACGTGACTTTGGCGAAACGTGCTGGACTTCTTCATGATATCGGTAAAGCATTAGATCATGAAGTTGAAGGATCTCATGTAGAAATCGGTGTTGAATTAGGGAAAAAATACAAAGAACACCCTGTCGTGATCAACAGTATTGCATCTCATCACGGAGACACTGAAGCTACTTCGATTATATCGATACTCGTAGGTGCAGCTGATGCATTATCTGCTGCTCGACCTGGAGCTAGAAGAGAAACACTCGAAACGTACATCAAACGTCTTGAAAAACTAGAAGAGATATCAGAATCTTTTGAAGGTGTAGAGAAATGCTATGCCATTCAAGCGGGTCGCGAAGTCAGAATCATGGTGCAACCTGATAAAATTAATGACACCGATGCATTCCGCTTAGCAAGAGACATCACAAAGAAAATTGAGTCCGAACTCGATTATCCAGGTCATATCAAAGTCACAGTCATTCGTGAAACAAGAGCTGTCGAATACGCGAAATAAAGTTGAACACAAAGAAAAGTGGCTTCCACCACTTTTCTTTTATTGTCCAACACGAACTGATCCATTAAGGAAACATTGAGGTGAACCATCATTAAAATTATTTTCATTGGTGATATTGTAGGTGCGATTGGTAGAAATGCTGTTAAAGTCGTATTGCCTAAACTTGTCGATAAATACCCGCATGCTTTTATTATCGCGAATGCAGAAAATTCTGCAGCAGGACGAGGAATCACTTCTGTCATTGCTCGAGAGCTATACCAGTTAGGGGTCCATGGCATTACTATGGGAAATCACACCTGGGATAACAAAGATATCTTTGAATTCATTGATCAAGATGCTAGAATTATTCGTCCTGCTAATTTCCCGTATGGAAATCCAGGACGAGGTATCATGACGATCACATACAGGAATCAAGAACTCGTGGTCATTAATTTACAAGGTCGTACCTTTTTGCCTCCAATTGACTGTCCTTTCAGAGAAATCGATGAAATTCTAGATAGTGTTAGAAAGACACATAAATGCATCTTCGTAGATTTCCATGCAGAAGCAACTTCCGAGAAAATTGCTATGGGTTGGCATCTAGATGGACGTGTGTCAGCAATCATAGGTACCCATACACACGTACAAACCCATGACCAACGCATCTTGCCGCAAGGTACTGCTTATCTTACCGATGTAGGTATGGTTGGGCCTCGAGATGGGGTGCTTGGCATGAAAGTCGATGCGGTATTAAGTAAATTTCAGACCCAAATGCCACATCGATTCATAACAGCTGAAGGCAAATGGCACTTTCATGCGGTGATGATTGATGTCGATGATCTATTAGGTCATGCCACTCAGATCCAATTGCTCCGATATGATGAAGATCACGTATTTATGGATTAATCACTACTTACGTGTTGATCACAGAGTTCTATCCCGAATGTAGGGTTTGAGCAACAAGTGGAATGTTTACTTTCTTCAGGAATACAATGAGTAATGGAATCCATTTATCATTCCTGAGGAGGTACTTATTATGGATGTATTAAAAGTTTCAGCAAAATCTAATCCAAATTCAGTTGCAGGTGCATTAGCAGGTGTATTACGTGAACGCGGTAAAGCAGAACTTCAAGCGATTGGTGCGGGAGCCATTAATCAAGCAGTGAAATCTGTAGCGATCGCTAGAGGTTTCGTCGCTCCAAGTGGTGTTGATTTAATCTGCATTCCTGCCTTTACGGATATTGTCATTGATGGTGAAGATCGGACAGCGATTAAGTTAATTGTAGAACCACGCTAAATAGTATACATGCTCCGATTGCCTGTTTACCTCGTAGACAGGCTTTTTATCATGTGTACATAGGTGTGTAATCATTAGAAAAGGTAAGGTGTAGCATGCATATCATCGATGCCCACTGTGATGCATTAACCAAATTCATTCAACACTCTGATCTCAACTTTGAGCAGAACGATCCAAGATTGGACTGTAGTTTGCCGCGACTTCAACAAGGAAACATCAAGATTCAGTGGTTTGCTATATACTGTAATGAACTGATGATCATGCCTCACTATGGACATATTAAGCAGATGATTGATGTGTTTACCTCTCAAGTTATTCACCGGGGACAATTGCAATGGATCAAAAACAAACAAGACGTCCAAGAAGTGATGGCTAGCAACCGCAGGGGAGCCATCCTTACGTTAGAAGGAGTAGGTGCTTTACAAGCTCAACCATCACTGGTTCATGATTTATTTGCAAATGGTGTAAGATTTATCGGCATCACATGGAATTACGCCAATTGGGCCGCAGATGGAATCTTCGAACCAAGAAATGGTGGATTCACATTGAAAGGCCGTGAACTGCTTGTAGAGATGGATCGCGTTGGAATGCTATCCGATGTATCCCATTTATCAGAACGTGGATTTTGGGAATTATCGGCGTTGACCACGAAACCTTTCATTGCATCACATTCCAATGCAAAAGCTGTTTGTACTCATTCAAGAAATTTATCAGATGATCAAATCAAATTACTGATTGAACGTGATGGACGAATCGGTATAACGTTTGTTCCTGAATTTTGTGCAAATGAAAAACACGTAAAAATCAAACACATGTTCGAGCATATTGATCACATTTGTGCACTAGGAGGTGAGAAGTATATCGGATTCGGATCTGATTTCGATGGTTTCAATCAAAAAATGAGGGGACTAGAACACGCGGGGCAATATACAGATCTCGCGAAAGAACTCGAAAAGAATTATACCTTCGCACAAATAGAAGGTTTTCTATATCGAAATTGGGAGCGTTTCTTAAATAAGCACCTTGTTGATGCCTCATCTGATTAATCTAATTTACATATGATTATCATCTATAATCACTCTCTATTATTAAGCTGATAATCCTTGCATTTCCCTTCGTAAAAGCATAGAATTTGATGTGGATATGAAAGAATTTTTTTATTACTACTCATCATCTTTTACTATATTTCTATATTTATCCAATTTTGCACTATAAATTTAAGGAGTGGACACAAAGTGATTAGTCAATTGTCTTGGAAAATCGGGGGTCAGCAAGGTGAAGGGGTAGAAAGTACCGATCGTATATTTTCTACAGCGCTGAACCGTCTCGGTTATTATTTATATGGGTATCGCCATTTTTCCTCACGAATTAAAGGAGGCCATACAAATAACAAGATTAGAATAAGTACTTATCCGATTAGAGCCATTTCTGATGATTTAGATATACTTGTTGCATTCGATCAAGAAACCATTGATTTAAATGCGTTTGAACTAAAAAAGAATGGTGTCATTGTTGCTGACGCAAAGTTTAACCCTGTACTACCTGAAGGTATACATGCTCGATTATTCCCAGTACCGATTACAGCGATTGCAGAAGAACTCGGCACCTCGCTATTTAAAAACATGGCAGCATCTGGTGCTTCTTGGGCCTTATTGGGTTTGCCACTTCTCGTGTTTAATCAAGCCGTAGAAGAAGAATTCGGTCGAAAAGGTGCTGCTGTCGTCGAAAAAAATATAGAAGCGGTACGAAAAGGTGCAGAATCTGTCCTTGCTTTAGCAGGCGGGGCCATCCCTGAATTCGCATTGCAGCCAGCTGACGGCAAACAAAAATTATTTATGATTGGAAACGATGCAATTGGACTTGGAGCAGTAGCAGCAGGTTGTAGATTCATGGCAGCATACCCGATAACGCCTGCTACTGAAATTATGGAATATCTCGTTAAGAACCTACCGAAATTTGGCGGAACGGTTATACAAACCGAAGATGAAATCGCTGCGTGTACGATGGCGATAGGAGCTAATTATGGTGGCGTTCGCACATTGACAGCATCAGCAGGACCAGGTTTATCATTGATGGTAGAAGCAATAGGACTCTCTGGAATGACAGAAACACCTCTTGTGATCGTCAATACACAACGCGGGGGACCAAGTACAGGTTTACCTACGAAACAAGAACAAAGTGATTTAAATGCAATGATCTATGGCACTCATGGTGAGATTCCCAAAATCGTACTGTGTCCAAGCACAATTGAAGAGTGCTTTTATGACACGATAGAAGCATTCAACCTTGCAGAAATGTACCAATGTCCTGTTATTCTGATGACAGACTTGCAATTATCATTAGGCAAGCAATCTTCAGAAGTACTCGATTATCATAAAATCAAAATAAATCGTGGTTCACTTGTGACAGACCTCGAACCTCTTGAACAAAATGAATTATTTAAAAGATATGAATTCAAAGCCGATGGTGTTTCTCCTCGTGTATTGCCTGGCACCAAAAATGGTATTCACCATGTGACAGGAGTTGAACATGATCAATTCGGAAGACCTTCAGAAAGTACAGATAATCGTGTGAAAATGATGGATAAACGGATGAAGAAATTGGAGAATATCCAAGTAACTCAACCGATCAAAGTAGATATCCAAAGTCAAGAACCTGATATTCTCCTCATCGGCATGGGTTCAACGGGAGGCACCATTGAGGAAGCTAGAACGCGATTAACTGCATCCGGAATGAAAACAAATCACATTACAGTCAGATTAATGCATCCTTTTCCTACTGAATTGCTTCGTCCCTATGTCCAAAAAGCAAAAACCGTACTTGTCATTGAGAATAACGCTACGGGTCAGCTTGCTGATCTCATCAAACTTCATGTTGGTCATCATGATAAAGTGCAAAGTTTCTTGAAATATAACGGTAATCCTTTCCTCCCTTTAGAAATAGAAGAAAAATGTAAGGAGATGAACTTGGTATGGCAACATTAAAAGACTTTCGTAATAATATAAAACCGAATTGGTGCCCTGGTTGTGGTGATTTTTCGATTCAAGCCGCAATTCAAAGAGCTGCAGCTAATGTAGGATTAGAACCCGAACAATTAGCTATTGTTTCAGGTATCGGATGTTCTGGAAGGATCTCGGGCTACATCAATGCATTTGGTTTTCATGGTGTTCATGGAAGATCCTTACCTATCGCACAAGGATTGAAGATGGCGAATCGTGAGCTCACTGTCATTGCTTCGGGTGGAGATGGGGATGGATTTGCAATTGGAATGGGGCATACCGTACATGCCATTCGCCGAAACATGAATGTAACTTACATTGTTATGGATAACCAAATCTATGGGTTAACCAAAGGCCAAACATCTCCTCGAAGTGCAGAAGGTTTCAAAACCAAAAGTACTCCACAAGGGTCTGTCGAAACTGCATTAGCACCGTTAGAGATTGCACTTGCTTCTGGAGCAACATTCATTGCTCAATCGTTCTCTAGCAATTTAAAGCAATTGACGATGATTATCGAAGAAGGCATCAAACATAATGGATTCTCTCTGATTAATGTGTTCAGTCCATGTGTTACGTTTAATAAAATTAACACCTATGAATGGTTTAAAGAACATATTGTTG
>CAMCVV010000068.1 GCA_945881905.1 Paenibacillus alvei | reverse complement strand
CGACAAGCTTGGGTTGATCATGAGCTTGGGAATGATCCGTATGTTGATGGATATCCGCTGAATCATGGTTCCATGTTCGAGTGCGATAAGCATGGATCTTTGCTTCGATCGACGAAATACTCGTCAAGATTTCCATGTATCTCCACCTTTCTGATGATGGGCATCATGTTCACTGTGATCGATGTGTTGTGTTCTGTTCGCTGGTGGTAATTGGCCATTGAGCAGACGAAATTGTGCGGACTCTTCTTCATTCATGTGATACGTGTGATCAGGTCCAGGGAAAGCTCGCGATTTTACATCTTGAATATAGCGCGAAAAGCCCGTACGGATCATTTCTCCCATATGCCCGTAGGTCTGGATGAATTTCTTAGGTACTGCTTCTGCATGATATTGGAACATATCATGAAACACGAGAACCTGTCCATCACAATGTGGCCCCGAACCTATACCAATCGTCGGTACAGGAAGTTGTGCAGTCAACCATCCCGCGAGTTCATCGGTCATTAATTCTAACACGATACAGCAGACACCTGCAGCAACTAAGGCTTGCGCATCGTGCAAAAACCGTTGCGCATCGATTGCTCGCTTACCTTGAATTCGATAACCGCTCAGTTGATGCACAGATTGTGGGGTAAGCCCAAGATGTCCGACAACAGGAACCCCTCCGCGAACAATTGCTTCAACTGTCTCAGCAATCTCTGCTCCTCCTTCAAGTTTAACCGCATGTGCTAAGCCTTCTTGCATCAATCGTGCAACGTGTGATAGCGTCTTGTCTAGGCTGCCGTGGTAAGTAAAAAAAGGCATGTCTGCCATAATGAACGTATGTCTAGCAGCACGAGTAACTGCTCGTGTGTGATAAATGATATCATCTAGGGTGACCGGGATCGTCGAATCATAGCCAAGCACCACATTACCGAGCGAATCACCAACTAAAATAAGATCGACGCCTGCTTCTTCTGCAAGTCGTGCTGTTGGATAATCATATGCCGTTACTACGGTAATGGGAGTTTTTTGTTGTTTCATGTGGTATAGCTTATTGACAGTTAACGGTTTTCGAGATTCCATTGTGTGCTCCTTCCTATCATTCAAGGTATACATGAGCTTTACAGAAAAGTGTCAACAACAAAAAAACTTTTGGCAGTGGGCCAAAAGGAAATTAACACAAAAATTCCTCGACCCTTCTGTCTCCGTCCTCAAAGGGATCAGAGCAGAATCCGATCTTCGTCGGATCATGCATATGTGAGCTATGTCGAATTCCAAATCACGAGTATAGTTCCTATCGGATCCTACCTACATACCATTATATCATAATTATAGCGTGACCAATAGTTCTAGTCGTGTTCAATCATCCCTGAATTCACAATAATCCGTTCTCCTGAATGCTTCTTCATGATTAATCCCCCAGATGCATCGAGTGACTCTGCAATTCCTTCGATCATCTCTAGACCCTGTTGCACACGGATGGGACGATGTAAGGAAACACTAAGTGCTTCCCATAGCGTGCGAATAGGCGCAAAGCCTTTTTCGATAAATAACACATAGAGTTCTTCCATTTCCTCCAGGCAAGCTTGCAACAATTGCTCGCGATCGACATCTCTTCTTGATTCCATCGCTAATGAAGTAGCGATAGAATGAAGTGCTTGCGGATAGTCAGCAAGCTGTAAGTTTACGCTTATCCCTATACCGACAATGACGTATCGTAATCGTTCATCTTCACCACTGCTTTCTAATAATATGCCACAGATTTTTTTGTTATGTATCAATAGATCATTGGGCCATTTGATTCCTACATCGAGATCACATATTCTCCGAATCGCGCGACATATCGCTACAGAAACCACTAAAGATAGTTGTGGAATATCCATCACAGGGATTTGTGGTGTAAGGATCACACTCATCCAAATTCCTTTGTAAGGAGGTGAATGCCATTGACGACCCATCCTACCTTTTCCTGCAGTTTGTGTCTCTGCAATGATGATTTCTCCTTCTAAAGCTCCTTGCGAGATGAACACATGTGCTTTTGTTTGTGTAGAATCCACTTTATCGAAGAAGTGAATTTTACGACCGATCACTTTCGTATTCAACTGATTGATCAACTTCATCAAGTTGAATCGATGAGGTACAGATTGAAGCTTATATCCTCGATGAGGTACAGCTTCAAACACATAGCCTTCTTTGCGAAGAGATTGGATATGTTTCCACACCGCACTGCGACTACAACCTAATTGCCGACTCAATGCTTGTCCAGAGTGAAACTGATTCGGGTATTGTTCAAACCACTGAAGAATTTGTTGATTCAATTGACTTCACTCACCCTGATTAGATTTCGATCGTGCTGCTTGCACAAGAGCCTGGCGTTCATTGGGAAGAAGACCGATTGCCGTGTGTTCTAATAATTGTTGTAGAAGCGCACGTACCCATGGGCCTGCCGGTTTGTTTAATTCTCGAATCAAGATATCTCCAGAAACATCAAGTTCGTGTATCGATGAACATGTAAGCTCTTGAAGCCATCGCAAACCGTTGTCCATGAGTTGAGGTTCGATGTGATGAACCCAAACAAACGAATGAGGATCATTCCTATTTGCTGAAGTGTGTTGCGTCTTGATCGCTTTTCTCAGAACCTCCGCAAGTTGTAACCAGTCCTGAGCTACTCGGACACTGTGCCGTAACGCACTTAGTTTCCAGATGTGCTCCAACGATTGTGCATGTGGAGAATTCTCGAATTCTTGTGCTCCTACACGACGATGCGTAACTGCGCTGCGTAAATCATCATGTAAACTGAGCACCGATGTGATGGCGACTTGCTCAGCGCGAGAGAACGTCAATGCTCGCAGTGCTTGGCGAACGTCTGCAACGGGGACGTCGAGTAGGATCATGAGCAGCGCCCAACGTGTGTGTTGCGCTGAGAGCTCATCTACAGCACTGAGCAACGCTTCATGCGCAAGCCAGCGAGTAAACGGCAACTCCACCTGCTGTTTAAAATATTGCACGACGCGGCTTGCGATGAGCATATCGATCGCGCGTGCAACATCTGGGCTAGCGACCATACGCTGTAGTTCTACGCGCACCCGCTCCATAGCAATGTGACGCATAAGCGGAGCTTGCGCCACAAGCGCTTGCCAGGTCTTGGCTTCTACAACTAATTGATAGGTAGCAGCAAAACGAATACAGCGAAGCATGCGCAAGGCATCTTCGCGGAATCGCTCTTCTGCGCTCCCTACACAGCGAAGCACACCAGCTTCAATATCTTTTTGCCCAGCAAAAGGATCAATGAGTACTCCTTGACTATTCATTGCCATCGCATTCATCGTAAAATCACGACGCTGTAAATCTTCAATTAAATCATGAACAAATTCGACTTCCTGTGGTCGTCGGTGGTCTTCATAATTTGATTCTCTGCGAAATGTCGTCACTTCATACGTTGAGTGTGCCATCATCACCGTCACAGTACCATGCTGTAATCCTGTCGGTATTGTCTTCGTAAAGCAAGCCATGATTTGTTCGGGATGAGCTGAAGAAGTAATATCGATATCTGTGATCGAACGATTCAGCCATGCGTCTCTCACACAACCACCTACATAATAAGCTTCATATCCGTGTTCAATTAGCCGTTGGATGACATCTCGACTTTCTTGACTCATCCTTTGTAACATCATCTCGACTCCTTCTATATGACAAATTCTGTTTTCGAGAAATTACTGACCACACGATTATATATATTTTCATATTGTTGTGTAACCCTATTATTGCAAAATTGAGTTGATGACCGAGCTACACATGCTGCAGCCATAGTCTTATGTAAGGAATCATCCGTTAATATTCGGGTAACATAAGCAGCCATAAGTGATGTATCCCCGACATCAGCCAGATACCCCGTTTCACCATGAACAATTAATTCAGGAATACCTCCTGTGTTAGAAGCAACCGTAGGCACGCCACACGCCATCGCTTCTAAAGCCACTAGACCAAAGCTTTCTTTTTCTGAAGGTAATAACAACACATCCGCTAGTGAAATAATATGCGCCACATCATCTTGTCGTCCACAAAAAACAACATCATCGTTGAGTCCTAATTGTTCCACTTGTGCACGAACTTTCCATAGATCTGGACCTTCTCCTACAAAAATTAATTTGGATTTTACTTTTCGGTGTACCTTAGCAAAAATATCAACGACATCTAGGACCCGTTTTACAGGTCTGAAATTAGATATATGCATCATAATTTTCTGATCAGATTGAGCGAATTCGCTGCGTAACTCTTTGACATCCCGAGGATAATACACGCGTTTATCTACGAAATTATACGTCAAATCAATGTCTCTTTCAATATCAAGCAATTTTTTGGTTTCTTCAATCAAATTCATGGACACTGCAGTTACTGCATCACTTTCATTTATTGCATAGCGTATCAACTTACGAAGTGACAAATCATGACCTAGTACTGTAATGTCAGTACCATGAAGAGTAGTTACGACCTTCACCGTATCCCCAAGCATTTTTTTGGCTAATAATGCACATACTGCATGTGGAATCGCATAATGTACATGAAGTAAATCAAGCTTTTTCATTTCTACCACTTCAGCTTGCTTGCTTGCCAAAGATAGATCATACGGTGGGAATTTGAACGCATGATAATCGTTAACTTCTACTTCATGATAATAAATATTCTTACTGAAGTTCCCTAAGCGAAAAGGCATACTGTGCGTAATGAAATGAACTTCATGGCCTCGCTCAGCAAGAAGCTTCCCTAGTTCTGTAGCTACGACTCCTGATCCACCTAATGTAGGATAGCAAGTGATTCCAATTTTCAATTTGTCCACCAATGGTTTTACACTGTTCATAGATCCAGCCTTTCCACAAGCAAGGGTTGTTTGGATACAAATGTTTCTGCATACTCGACGCCATATTTTTGACCCATCAAGCGGTCTCTCCACGCAACCTGTTCGATATATCCTTGATTGATCGCTGTAGCAACAAATTGCTGGTGAATGTGCGGTGATTCGAATTGAGTGCGATATGCCTGTAAAGCCGATTGTTTAATCGCGTAGTATTCCGATACATCTACAACGAGATCTGCATCATCGAGATCATTTATGAAATAATAAATCACACGCTGTACGAGATGTGCATCACTATCAGGTGAATATTTTCGTAACTTGGCATTAAACACCGCTTCTTGTAATAAGTATGAGCATGCAACATGATCCGGATGTCGGTCTTTCCAATAAGGGATACACACACACGAAGGTTGATGTTTTCGGATTTCTTTCACGATTTTGGCTACATGCTCTTGACTCATGGTAAGCCCTCGATCAGGTAAAGCTAAATTTGTTCTTATCGTAAGGCCTAGTATATTCGCAGCGTGATCGGCTTCTTGTTTACGCGTTTCTACATCACCATTCGACGATAATTCTGCTAAGGTCAAATCACATATCCCTACACGTACCCCGCGTGCTGTATGTTTAGCTATCGTTGCACCCATTCCAATCTCAGCATCATCTGGATGAGCTCCAAAAATTAAAATATCTAGTGAAGAGTTCATATTAATAGGCTCCCGGTTTGAATTTATCCATCAGTTCACGCCAGGCGAAGTCGCCTCGACCGAATGCTCTGACCAAGATTTCTGCAGTAGCTAGATTCGTTGCAACAGGTACCCCTTGCACATCACATAATCGAAGCAATGCAATAATGTCAGGTTCATGAGGTTGTGCCATAAGCGGGTCTCTGAGAAATATAATCAAATCCATCTCGTTTTGCGCGACCATAGCACCGATTTGTTGATCGCCTCCTAGAGGTCCTGACAAAAATCGATGAATGTTCAATTGCGTGTGTTCCATAATACGCAAACCTGTCGTCCCTGTCGCAAATATCTGATGTTCTGCAAATAAGGGTTCATACGCAATCGCGAAATTAACCATTTCTTCTTTTTTTCGATCGTGTGCAATTAAGGCAATGTTCATTTCACCTTACTCCTATTCCATAAAATGCTCTAATCCATAAATAATTCCTGATGCATGCATGACTTTCTGTATACATAGGTGTACCCCTGGCATATATGAAGCTCGATCATATGAATCATGACGAATCTTCAAAGACTCGCCAAATGCAGCCATGACCACTTCTTGTTGTGCAAATATCCCAGGTAATCTAACACTATGAATACGAAATCCTTTGTAGTAAGCTCCGCGTGCACCTGGAAGTAGCTCTTCTTCAGCAGGATTGCCTTGTTCGATGTGTTGGCGTGAAGCTGCAATTAACTCTGCTGTTTTAATGGAAGTGCCCGAAGGAGCATCTAACTTTTGATCGCCATGATATTCAATAATTTCCAAGTGAGGGTAATATTTTGATGCTTGTGCTGCAAATTGCATCATCAACACTGCAGCAATTGAAAAGTTAGGGATAATCGCACCACCGATCTGTTTATCGCGAGATAATTGATCTAATACATGGATGTCCTCAGATGCAAATCCCGAAGTCCCAATCACAGGTCGAACCCCTAACGCTATCGCAAGCTTGGTATGCTGTACAGCAATATGAGGAGCAGTAAAATCAACCATAACATCTGCTTGTGAGCTTTGAAGTGCTTGCTCTAAATCTTGAGTCATCATGATTCCGCATGGAGCTAAACCCACAAGCTGTCCTAAGTCGACTTGATTTGAAGAAAGATCGACTCCCGCAACAAGCTGCAAATCTCCCGAAGATAGTACCATTTTCACAACTTCGCGTCCCATTCTTCCACTTGCCCCAGTAACCAACACTTTAATTTTTTGAACCATAACTCGATCTTCTCCTTTGTATCTGTATACATATATTTTCACAATCGAATAGCTGATGAATCCTTGATTACATCGGTGTTTGTGGATCTGGGCTTATTTTTGTCCAGCGGTCGGCGTCACGTGTTTGGAATTTGTTCATGATGGTCTGATGTGCTTCAGTCAAATCAATATTTAGCGCGTTTGCAAAACACATCGTGACGAACAAGATATCTCCTAGTTCTGATTGTATGGAATTCTCCGGCTCAGTGCTTTTCTTAGGTTTTTCTCCATATCGATGGTTCACTTCTCTTGCGAGTTCCCCTACTTCTTCGGTCATGCGAGCCAACATCGCAAGCGGACTGAAATATCCTTCTTTAAATTGTGCAATGTACGCATCTACTTCGAGTTGAAGCTCCTTTAGAGTAGGATCTGACATATTGATTTACCCTTCCTTCTATGATCTAAGCGTATTTTTCTAATACCATGTTATCCTAAACGAGTTGTGATGACAAATGATTTGTGGTATTTCTAACGAAAAAAAAAGCATAAAGATCTTTCAAGATCCTTATCCCTCTCAATGAGCAGTGATCCCCTCACAGTGATTACTTAAGGTGTGATAATTTCCGCTTTAGCTGTGTAAGTTTGATTGTGAATCATATCAAGAGATATCACACTTGTGAATGAAGATTCCTGATGTGGGAGACACTATCCGTGTGCTCATCCGCTTATAGTGGGAGGTATCGTTTCACCGTGTCGTTTCACTGTAACAATACCTTGACGATACGTTAGCATACGGTAAGCAGCATAGCTGAGTGTTGCCATAATGATGCACATGATCATCAGTGCTGTATAACGAGGATGCTGAGGTAACATGCTGGGTACATACGCGCTTTTAGATGTCGATGATTGGAACACCTCATCTATCGTTTGTTGCAAGTACACGACCCCTTCACGAATATTCGTAGCACGTAAAGCGGATTGTTGAAATTCCTGATCGAGGTAAGTGAGTAATGAATCAAGTTTAACGACAACACTGGGATGCCGATCTACTTGAATCGCTGTGTGGATCATCGCTATGTGTTGAGTTAGCGTTTGAAATCGTTCGCGTGCTTGACCGAATTTTTCTTCCATCATCAACGAATGGATGCTTGTGAGTTGTTTGCGAATCGACTTTTCCGATTGTAGCCACATCGGTTGATGCGAATGCATTAATGCATCCATAGCTACTAGCACTTTTGACGCAACTACATGTCCTTCTTCAGGTTGATACTTCACAGAACGAAAAGTTCTCTTCGCTTCCAACAGTAAATCGGTTAGTGCTTGCATCCCTTCCAATGAAGTTAATTCAACGAATTTTAAATTCATAAGTAGATCTGACATTTGATCTAAAGCTCCTAAGATATGACCATTCGCATTATTTTCGCTTTGCTCGACGATTTGTTCAGCTAGGCGTTTCAATTGTTGAATTCTTTGCAATTGCTCCCCGTCTTGAGAAGAAGGATCGTGCTCTGAACGAGAAGAACTCTGACAAGCAGTGCCGCTCAGCACAATGCTTATAAACACAATCATCAAACTGAACTGACATAACTTCTTACCGACTTTGATCATGGACATCCCCTCCTACATCCACATATTATGGGGAAAGGAAGTTTTTTAGAATAGCCATTTGGTCGTTTATCGGTTCAGCTTTACATTTGAATAAGCGATGTATATCGAGATGACACTTAATCCAACAGTGAAGCAGGCAATTTCATGCAGATGCGTCATCAGTACTTGTGGTAACCACGGAAAAACACCTACACCATAATCCATATAATCGTTCAGTAAAGTCCAAGCAGCCACGACGACGATCGATGTCATCCGATATGTAAAAAATCTCGCAAAAATAAGTACCTCAATAGCCATCCCCATATGAGAAGTCATCAACATCCAATCCTGCCACTGTAGTGCATCGCCTTGTAAAGATCCTGCAACAATCATCGAAACAGCCCATATTCCGTATTTAAAAGAAGTCACCACAGCGAACGCTTCGATAAACCCCCTGATTGAGCGATGTACGCGAGATACTGAAAGTTGACTTGAATGCGTTACAATGAGATAAAGTATAGCCATCGAAAAAAATAAACTTGCTGTGGGACTATCTGGCACAAAGATGATAAATCCATTTGGATATGTCGCGATAGTCGATGTCATTTGGTTCCAATACCATTGGTAACCATATAGTGTACCGAGAAAGTTAATTATAAAAAGCGACCACAAAAAGAACTTACTTAGTAGAAAAGCTTCACTCCAGTAAAATGAGACTTTGTGATGAACATGCAATTGAGTTCCTCCCTACACATGCTGGTAATCCTATTCCATGAAATGA
>CAMCVV010000067.1 GCA_945881905.1 Paenibacillus alvei | reverse complement strand
GGTGGTTTCCAAATGCTTTTTTAATGCGCGGAAGTAATTCCAGCACCACATCTTTTCTAGGCGTTGCAATAAGTACATTTCCACCTCGATATCGTTCGAAAAGTATGAATGGAAATATCATCTCTGTTTTGCCTGCTCCAGTTACAGCCCAAATCAAAAACCTTCTTTGATCTGATTCCATAAAACCAAGTCCTTGTATCGAAGCTGCTTTTTGAGCAGGACTCAACTGAAATGGATCTATCCACACATTTAAATTGATTTGCTGAGCAGACATACGATCCTCGGAAGGATTTCTCAGATCTTCTCGATTCTTTGTTTGACTAGTGCTCCTTGGTAATCCATACACCAGTAGTGAACAAAATCGACTTCGTCCCATCATTAGACATGCCTCGCAATAATAACAATCGCTGTTACAATCCTGGCATGCTGTTCTATGCATATGAGCCAAGCCGCTTCCACATCGACGACATCTTAAGTCTCTATCCATTTTCCATAATCGCTTCCACGATCGATATGGTATTTCGATCAAACCGTGTGTAATCTCAATCTCACCACACAAATATGCATATTGGAGATAAGGGAATATTTGTTTTATCTGTTGAAAAATACCTAGGTGCTTACACAAATACTCTAGATCATCCATGGTTTGTGATCTGCCCAAAAGGTTTTTAACTAGTGTTTGATACAGATGTGGATTTAGCAGTTGTGGTTTTGGTGATATGGAGAGCCAATCATTATACTTGATGAGTGAAGATTTGATGGTGCTAGCCATCTTCAAAGATGCTTTTTGGGATATCACCTTTTTAACGAGGAGTAAAGGAAGAGATGAGATTTCGGGAATTTGGTTTTTTGAATCGTAGATGCTTCTTGATGTGGATTTCATTTTCATCATACATTGGTCTCGAATTACGATAGCTTGTCCTAGTGAAAAATGAGGTTCAATCAATACCATCACGATGTTATCTTTGTATTGATGAAACCAAAATGCAAAATCAATTTGTAGTTCTATTGTAACTCTCCACTGCCATTCATTATTAACTCTTAAAGCGTATAAACAAGCTTTCATGATACACTGATCAACCTCAAATCCTCAAACAGATGAATTTACTTGTATGTTATGAAGCTTTTTACTGTTGCTAATTCTTAGAATATTCCAGGATCTATCCACTGAAAATGCGAATGCATGCTCTTCCATTTGTTTGAGTGAATAGCATATAACAAACATCTCATAATTTCTCATTAACCTTTCCGCTATTTTTAATGTTTCATCTGTTGACCCCTCATCAATGAGTATTAAGAGAACGTTTATCCCTTTGACTTTACATGTAAATAACAAAGAACGAATGTACCATTCAACATCTAATTGATTATTGTTCGTATACAACAGCATACGATTCATTTTTTTTACCGTATTTTTTTGGAATTTAAACATAAGGTTTAATATAATACCACAAACTCCATATGACAACATAATACCAATGATTGCTACATACATAGTAGTTCCCTCCCTTGAACTACTGTATGCTTATCAGCATCTGACGGTTCCTAGATCACAATCCAACCTCGACGAATCGCAGCGATAACTGCTTGAGTTCGATCATCCACATCTATTTTCCGCAAAATACTACTTACATGATTTTTGACTGTCTTCTCGCTAATGAACAAATGCGTAGCAATGAGCTTATTACTTTGCCCTTTCACCATCAAATGAAGAACTTCCATCTCTCTTTTCGTTAATAAATCAAAGTGAGTATTCCCTTTTTGTTCTTTTGATGATGAAATGATCGATGTTGTCTCACGAACAGAATGAATAATTGAATGATACTCCTGATATAACAGACGAAAATACTGAATAAAGTGCACGATCATTCGAGGATGAATATATGCTTCTCCTTGTGCTACACAGCGTATGGCATTGAGCAAGACATGTGCTTCTATATCTTTTAATAAAAATCCGTCTGCTCCATGACCCAAAGCATGAATTACGTATTCAAAATGATCAAAAACGGAGAAGATGATGATTTTTACTTTGGGAAATATTAATTTTATTTTCTCTGTTGATACTGTACCTTGTTCAAAAGTAATACGAATATCCATAAGGAGTATATCGGGGCTGCATTGTTCACATACCTCGATGATTTGGGAACCGTCTTTACATTCTCCAACTACTTCCATATCTGATTCCGTATGTATATACCGTTTGATTCCTTCTCGAAATAATGGTTGGTCGTCCGCAATCATAATGTGAATAGTGAAGTTGTGACTTGTTGATTGCTTCATACGTGATTCCTCCTGTTAACTGATTTGAGGAATATTGATGTGTCTTTCTTTTCCAGTAAATCTATCCTAGTAAATGATTTGACATTTACTAGGATTTGGATAGTTTTTACAATAGTTAACTGCTAACTTTTTATATCATTGAATTATTTCACTTTAATAGAATGCTTTGGTTTTTCTCATTCCATTTTACTTGCCAACCTAAATTTTCAGATATTAGTCGCAATGGAACAACTGCAAGCTCATTCAAAAGTTGAGGGGAAACCTCCGATAGCACTTTTTTCCCGTTGATATTTACTTCAGGTTTTTGAATCCACAGTTCGATAAGCTTATCACCCTGTCTTAGAGATACTTTTTGATCTACTGAGTCCCAATTTACGATTCCCCCTAAGGCATGGGCTACAAAACGAATGGGTATCATGGTTTTACCCTGAATGATTACAGGTGCTTGTTGAAGTTCAATGGCATTTTGATCTACGATGATTTTCTTATCGTTTATTGTAAGTGCAATTTGACTTGTCGGTTCAGGTATAGCTTTTTCTTTATAGGTGAATCTGATATCATCGAGTAAAACATGTCCCTTTACCAAATTTTCATCTTCCATATCTTCCTTATGATGCACTGCTATGCTTTTAAGAGAAATAGGGTGTTTCATTTGAACATCTGCAAGATTCACTGTGACTTCTTTCCATCCTTCCCAGTTCATGCTTTCTGTCAACTTTATCGGGTATATTCTTTGGTTTGCATCTGCAAATTCAGCAAAAACACTGTGCAGACTTCCATTTCCATGCATTCTCATCTTTATATATTGTGGATTCCCTTCAATCTGAATTCCATTATTGCTTCCAAATATTGCTTTTGCTTTCGTTACCCCTGTTCCGATTGAGAAATCGTAAGACAGTTTTAAATGTTGATTGCCCTCGATTTGATTTACAATTTCAACTGAAGATGCACTTCCTGATGTTGTATTCTCTGAGGTTGTTAAGTAAGATAATTGATCAAGATCATACCACATCTGATCTATCCCCACTGGTAGACTTAACATCGCACTGTATCCGTCAAACGTAGCAATAACTTGTGCCAATCGACTACCCTTCGTGTCATGAACGACCAGATTTCCATCTGAAACTTCACCTTGAACTCCTATTATTTCCCAATCAATTAAATGGTTGGGCACTTTTAAATTTTTACCCGTTTTCGTTGTGAGCATTACCGTTAATGGATATGTTTCACCTTGAGATATTACCAAACCTGCAGGGAGAATCTTCATGTCCTGGATGTTGTTTCGATCCATGATCAAAACATCGAATTCTGTAGAGATCGATCCTATTTGAGCTTTTATTTTTGTGGTTCCTTGTTGACCAGCTATAAATTTCCCGTTTTTGAATTCACCAATTGAACCAATGACTGACCAAGTCAATTGTTCACTGTTCAAGGTCATTGGATTATAGAAACTATCGAATGCTTTGACTGAATACGTGTAAAGTTCATCGGTAAATATCTCTTTGGGTCCTTGAATGATAATCCCTTTTAAATCTCCTTGGGGAGCAGTGGAAAATACGCCTATACCATTTACAACTTTACGTTCCACCCCAATCTCAGGTTTGTTAACCAGCTTTACATCGAATTCACCTAACGGTCTAGAGGCCATCTGTGTTGAGCCTCCTCCATCGAGAACCATACCTCGTGACACTCCAATTTGGATCATGAATTGCTGTAGTTCAGGAATACTCATTCCTTTACTGACACCTTGTTGACCTACCGTGATTAAATAGATTTTTCGTTTGTCTGCTGAATATCCGATAGCACTTCGGGATCTATAGCGATATCCATCGATACCACTGATATCTTTAGTAAAATATGATGGTGCACCCTCATGAACTAATAGTGTATGACCTCCTATCATCATCTTAAAGGTTTGTGGATCATCTGTAATAGACGCATCAAGTGGAAGCATCTTGTATTGTGCTTGTAGATAATCCCCGACTTTCATATTTGCTTTGACAAACTCCGTAGCTTTCCCGGTTGCACGAAGTATATATCCATCTTCAGGTGGAATGATTGGGAGCACTTCATTAATACCCATATATGTAATCACATTATTTTGCACTAGAATTTCAGATGGATTGGTTACTCCGTCATTTGAACGATCGATACTTCCCCAAGTGTTTGTGTACATATACATACTATCTATATGACTATGTTTCTTAGAATCTCCCCAATAATAGGTTTTATTGATTCCTCCTAATTCATAGGATGTACCATTACTTGTGACAATCTTTCCGTCAAACGTAAAAATATCAATTATCGGCTGATTATCTTTGTTAAGTACAAACGAATATAACCCTGAGATTTTCGGTGGAGTTGCGACTAATTTACCATTTGTAATTTGCGGCCCTTCGGGTACGCCTTCTGCTTTCGTATTATAGAAGTCACCGTTAATTCCTGCAATAGCACCTGCATCTTTCGCCATCTCAACCACGGATAGCTTTCTTGTGAATTGTTGATTTGTGCCTGTGATTGCATCTAGTTTAACAGAAGGATTGTTCAAATCTACTTCGATGACTTGTGCTTCAATGGTGGCTTCCTGTGAATTACGTATGGTTTTCCAATCGTATTTCTGTAGTGTCGCTCCTGATGTTATAATCTCAGTACTAATTAGATGTAAACTCGTGTTTTCCGCGTAAATATTTGATGTGTCAATCATTGCAACTTGAATACTTAATATAAGTGATATACTTAGCCCAATCTTTCGTTTCCATTTCATCTTGAAGTGAATCCCCTTTACCTGTTGAGTTCAGTTATTTGCTACTCTATGATTTATACGTTCATAGATCCATTTTGTCTCTTTCCAATTATTACATTTATTTAAAAATTATTCAAATAAAAAAAGGTAATCCCCTAAGGATCACCTACCCTTGCTGTTTGGTATTCATGAATACTGTATTATTCGTGGTTAGCATCATTTCTTAATGTATTTGCAAGATCCGTTCGCTCCCACGGAAGATCGATATCGGTTCTACCGAAGTGTCCGTAAGCAGCTGTTTGTCGATATATCGGACGACGGAGGTCTAATTGTTTGATAATACCCGCAGGACGCAAATCAAAATGTTTGCGTATCAGATCAACAAGTTTACTTTCACTTATTTTGCTTGTTCCATAGGTCTCGACGTTTATCGATACAGGTCTAGCAACACCAATGGCATATGCAAGCTGAACTTCGCACTTCTCTGCTAGTCCGGCAGCTACAATATTTTTCGCTACGTATCGAGCTGCATACGCACCAGATCGATCTACTTTTGTTGGATCTTTCCCAGAAAAAGCACCGCCACCATGTCGAGCATAACCACCATACGTATCTACAATGATTTTTCGACCAGTAAGTCCAGCATCACCTTGTGGTCCTCCGATAACAAACCTTCCCGTTGGATTGATGAAATATTTGGTGTTTTCATCTAAGAGGTGGTTTGGAACTACAGGGATGATCACATACTGATGAATATCTCTTTTTATTTGTTCTAGTGTTATATCTTCACGATGCTGTGTAGACACAACTATCGTATCGATGCGTTCGGGTCGATTACCTTCATATTCGACAGTAACTTGTGTTTTTCCATCTGGACGAAGGTAAGGTAATGTGCCGTTTTTTCGAACTTCCGCTAATTTTTGAGCTAACTGATGTGAGATCGCTATCGGAAGTGGCATAAGCTCAGGTGTTTCATTCACTGCAAAACCAAACATTAACCCTTGGTCACCTGCTCCTATTGCTTCAATCTCTGAATCAGACATCGTTCCTTCGCGTGCTTCTAGAGCACGATTCACACCTTGTGCGATATCAGGTGATTGTTCATTCAATGACACTAGAACTGCACAAGTTTTTGAATCAAAGCCATATTTTGCTCTGGTATATCCTATTTCTTCAATTGTTTTTCTTACAATAGATTGAATATCGATGAATTCAGATGATGAAGAGATTTCGCCAATCACTAGAACTAACCCGGTAGCAACAGATACTTCACAGGCTACTCTAGCATTGGGGTCATTTTTCAAAAATGCATCTAAAACAGCATCTGATATTTGGTCGCATATTTTATCAGGATGACCCTCTGTTACAGATTCAGATGTAAATAGATGTCTTTCTCGCTCTAGTGCCAAATTATACTACCCCCATATTATCAACGATTGATGTGCTATGAAAAATCATCATAAAAATACCTTTCCCTAGTAGGAAAAGGCTTTCTATTCATATCCTACAATTCATAATTTTACCGGAAAGCTCGAGGCATGTCAAACAACCTCATTCTGCATCTATATATATTGAGATTATGGATTTACAATCGTTCCATCGATCTTAACAATATTATATCCCCCGCGAATGACTACATATATATCACTCTTATTGGTTGTACTTCCTTTAATACCTCTCCCGTCTCTAGGAAACAACAATAGATGATTTGTTTCGATTAATGCTCCTGGAGCGATATCTTTTCCAGATGTTAGGTCTGGAATACCATTAGAATCTTTACTCACTGCCACTGTCGTTCCTGTTCGTACAATAATTTCAGTGCCTGCATCAGCGAAGAGTGTTTCGCCCTGTTGCAGGGTTACCACTTGTACAGATGTTTGTTTAGCCAATTCACTTGATACAGCTAATTGGATATTTTGATCTAAATAGCTTTTTGTGATGAGGGGATCAGCTACAGATCCTGGCGCAATAGTTTCTGCACTTACTTGCGATATGACATATGAAGACAACATAACCAAAGCCAGAAATACAATAATTTGATTTTTCTTCATTTATAAACCCCTCTTTACTTGACTGATTATGTTTACCATAATCAAATATTGATTCACTGTCAATCAAGATTTGTTGTTAACTTTTTCCTCAATGGTATATTTTTCTTTTATTATGTCATACTAAGAGGTAAGTTAATAAATTTTATCTGAGCATCAACTATTTTGCACTACATGGATTTATTATCATTATTTCCATTTTTTAGTTGACTATATCGCATCAGCGTTATATTATTAAGGCATGACATGAACGCATGGAGGTGAATCAATCTTGCAATATCCAGATGCTATCGAACAATTTCGAGTCTATCAACATTCCCTAGACCTTACTGAGAATACTATTCATGCATATCGAAATGATTTGTTATTCTTTTCTAAATATCTGTCTGATACTTACAACTATACTCCTTATCTGACTGATGTCACCACCGAAGACTTTGAGAACTACTTATCTCATCTTAAAGATCGCCTAGGTTACACTGCTGCTAGTCGTAAACGTAAATTAGCGGTTTTCCGCACCTTCATGAACTTTTGCATGAAGAAGAAATATACCTTTACGAATCCTGCCGTTCTTGTAGACTCCATCAAAGTCAAGCATCAAGAACGTCTCTACCTCGATGAAAAAGAAGTGATGCAAATCATAGAGAACATAACGCATCCTCTGGTGAAATTAGTTGTTTTTACTCTTTACTACACAGGTATGCGTATATCCGAATGTATACACTTAAAATTAAACGATGTTCATTTTGAACGTAATGAAATTCGTGTTGTTGATGGCAAAGGAAAAAAAGAAAGACTTATTCCGATTAGTCATAAACTTCTCCCTCATATCAAACAGTATAAAGAACACGTACGCCCTTATACCAAAAGTGATAATTTCTTCTGTACTGCAACCTCAGGTGGAATCTCTGCTCCTTATGTCAACCGGCTTCTCTGTGAAGCTACTCGACAATTGGGCTGGTCTCTCCACGTCACTTGTCATACGATGCGACATGCCTTTGCTAGCAATCTCGTCAAACGAAACATACATGTCGTCCAAATTCAAAAATTGCTTGGTCATACTTCTCTCACCACGACATCTATCTACACGCATGCTAAGTTCGAGGATCTTGCTCTTGCTGTCAATCAATTATAAGAAAATGTTTATCTTTCGTATTCGCATTTAGATGGAGGTGTTATCTTTGCAAGCTCGTTTATCTGTTTCCGTAGACCCGAGAATCGATCAAATCCTCACCGCTTTAGCAGCTGGCAAACAAAGAGAACAAATCGCCACTGAATTATCTTATAAAAGTTATAAGAGTCTTGATCTGTTTATGAAACGACATAAATATCGTTGGGATTCCCAACGCCATTATTATTTCCCTGACACAGGACGTGATGCCTCATCATCTCATAAAGAACTTCATTGGTTACACAAACCTGATAGTAGGACTGCATCTGTCCTTTCCTTGCTGCAACAAGGATTAGATCTTAAGGCAATTGCCGATCAACTTCGATTTCCTGACCACCGTGAACTTGCTCTATATATGAAAAGCAAAGGGTATATATGGAACGAACCTGAGCGCACTTATCATTTTCGTGGTCTTACTGCTATTCCAGCACACACTCAACCGAAGGATACTTCATTATCTGAGCCCTCTGCGACAAGTCCACACCAAGTCAATCAGCCTGATCATGATTCCTTAATGGAGTATCTAGAACAGCATAAAGGTATCTTACTTCAATTGATTTCTTCTCATAGCCAAGGTATACAGTTGCCCCGATATACGATCCCAGGGGTATATATCACGAAATCGATCAGTATGAACTATGGCATGGATATGTTAGTTCGCTCGTACAGCCAAGACAAAAATGTCTCGCAAAAAGATATTGTAGAAATCGCATTAATCGATTTCTTCTCTAAATATGCTTATACCGACGAAATCCAAGCTTTACTCGGCCGACGCTTTTAGAGTTACTTCATCCTCTCTTACAAATTAATGTTTTTGACTAAGCTTTTGATATATCATGAATACTTCATAGAGAGTCTACGATTGGATAACCGTCCAACAGTAGGCTCTCTATCTGTTTCTATGATTCTCTCTTCTAAAAAAAATGTCGTAAAATAATAAAGGTTATGAAAAAAAGTTTATCGATACTACTTATATTGTCTTTAGTCCTTACAATGTTCTCCGGTGTTGCTTTCGCTGCAGACTCCGCTTCCGGTACTGAACTAAAAGGATATGGTGTTATTAAAGGTGATGCTTCTGGTGATTTAATGGAAGCTTCTAAATGGAAGCGTCAAGATGTTGTCGTTATCCTTACAAGATTGTTGGG
>CAMCVV010000066.1 GCA_945881905.1 Paenibacillus alvei | reverse complement strand
ACATGGAATTGTCCGACGAATCGAGAAGAAGTCTACACGCACAGTGTATGGGACCTCTGGGATATCGCCAAAGCAGATGGATTAGCTGTCATCGAGGAAGTCATTGTCTACCTCACAAAGCCACAGACTGATCTAGAACCTGATCGTGAGAAACTCATCCAACTGATCGGTAATCGCTCCTACGAAACAGGTAAACCGTGTGATAGTGGTTTACAGATTGTGCATGTCAATCCGATGTTTTGATGCACCAGTCGATCTCGGATTGTTGTGAATCGCGGAGATAGGCATTCGCGCGCGAGAAAGGTTTGCTTCCATGAAATCCGCGATACGCAGACAGTGGGCTTGGATGCGCAGAACTGATGATGCGATGTTGCGGTGCATCGATGAGTTGGCATTTGGCTTGAGCCTCTTTGCCCCATAGGATGAATACCACTGACGAAGGCTTACGATTCAATCGCATGATGATGGCATCTGTGAAGCGATCCCATCCTAGATGACGATGAGAATGCGGTTCGCTATCTCTGACACTGAGCACCGTGTTTAGAAGTAATACGCCTTGTTCAGCCCATGATGCCAAGCATCCATGAGCTAGAGATGCACATCCGAGGTCATTCTGCAGTTCCGTACCTATATTTCTTAATGACGGAGGGAGCTTCACTCCTTGAGGCACAGAGAAACTTAATCCATCTGCTTGTCCAGGTTGGTGATATGGATCTTGTCCTAGAATCAGCACACGCGTATTGGCAAACGATGTCACTTGCAGCGCTCTGCATATCTGAGATGCTGCTGGGTAGACGTTCGCTTGCTCATACTCTCGTGCAAGCAGCGCCAGTAAGTTCTGCAAGTAGGGCTTCTCTATTTCCTCAGCAAGAAGCTCGGCCCAATCACCTTGCAATCCCGCGATCATGTATCATCACATTCTCTCTCGATTCAGATTTGTATACTTAACGCTCCGTCATTCGGATTCGTCAACACGATCCGTGCTGTTACGGATTGTCCTTCTGTGGTAACCAACTTTAATTTCGCAGTCTGACCTTTCTCTACTAGCGCTTTCACTTGAACGTCAGTCAATTCACGTCCGTAGCTTTGTAACCAAATAACGAACGAACAACCTGTCTGATAATTCGTGCATCCATAGCCTTTGCGTCCTTTGAACAACTGACCTCCACAGCCTTCTCGTGGACATGTTGCTAACATCGTTCGTAGCACCTGTCCCGTTTCGACTACCTTTTTGTTCCTCTGTTTCGTTGCCGGCGATTTGTTTTGTGCTACGCTTCTTGATGCAGCTGATGGACGTGCAGGCGAGTGCTTCTTTGATTCCATTGCTATCGGTTGGACGTGTGCTTGCGCTTTGACCTTCTCGACAATCATTGTAGCGAATTTTTTCACGTTTTCCATAAACGCCGAATCTGTGGCTTCCCCTCTTGCGATAGCATTCAGACGCTTCTCCCATTGACCTGTCATTTCCGGTGAAGTCAACAATTCGATTCCTGCTTCACGGATCCATTCGATTGCTTTGCGGCCTTTGATTGAAATGATTATTTGCTTGCCTTGCATATCGATATAACCGACGTGTTTCAATCGTTCGATGATCGATGCACGCGTTGCAGGAGTTCCTAGCCCCGAATCCTTGATGAGATCTCGCAATTCCTCATCCTCGATCTGCTTGCCAGCACTTTCCATTGCACGTAACAATGTGCCCTCCGTGTATAGCTTGGGAGCTTGCGTCTCCTTCTCCTTGACCGTCGCATCCATACATGTCACATCGACCGCAGGTAGAAGCGCGAATGGTTCTTGAACGAGGATTTCCTCATTGTCTTTGGTAGATTCGTGATTCTTGCGGTCTTTGGTCAACTCATTAGACAAGGTGACATCGATGACTTTCCAGCCCAATGACAACTGTTCTTTCACGATTGTTTTGAATATTTCTTGCTTCACTTCAGTGAGTACTGTATGCACACGGTATGTTGCAGGAGCATAGAATTGTGAGAGAAACCTGCGCACAATAATATCGTAGATGCGCTGTTCATCAGGTGCTAATTGGACAGCTTTGTACTTCGTTGGTAGAATCGCATGATGATCTTCAACTTTCTTCGGTTGACAGATGTATGCGTTCTTAATATGTACAAGACGATGATCCGCTTTACGTGCGAATTCATCATATGGCGAACCAACCAAAGTCTCTACCGTTCGATGCATTTCAGCAATGTTCGCTTCTGTCACATAGTTTGAATTCGTTCTCGGGTATGAAATCAGTTTGTGCTTTTCGTATAATCCTTGTGCGAGGTCAAGTGTTTTTTTGGCAGAGAACCCGAACTTCGCATTCGCTTCTCGTTGTAGTAAAGTTAAATCATATAGTTTGGGTGGATATTCTTTGGTTTCTTTATCTTCATAGGATTGAATACGCCCTGTTTGGCTTTTCACTTTGTGCATAAGCGCTTGCGCGCGCGCGTGATCTGACATGCGCTCCCCTTGCCATAACCCTCGATAGGTCATATCCCCTTGTGTGAATATCGCTTCAAGTTCATAGAAGGTGTGTGAACGGAATTGTTCGATCTGCACTTGGCGATCGTAGATCAACGCAAGCACAGGTGTCTGCACGCGACCAACAGAAAGCAGTACGTGGTATTTCGTTGTGAAAGCACGTGTACCATTCATCCCAATCAACCAATCCGCTTCACTTCGCGAACGAGCCGCTTGTGTCAAGTGATCATAGGCCTCGCTTGACTTCATTGATGCAAATCCTCGGGCAATCGTTTCCGTGGTGAGATCAGAGATCCATAGTCGCTGAACCGGTTGACGTAAATTCAAATATCTTTGAATCAAAGAGAAGATCAACTGACCTTCACGTCCAGCGTCACAGGCATTGACGATGTGATCGCACTGCTTGGCCAATGATTCAATGACATGTAACTGCTGAATCGTACGCGGATTAGGTCGCAAAATAAACTCATCGGGAATGATCGGGAGCGTATGAAGATCCCATTTCTTGTATTTCTGCGCGTAGACATCAGGTTCAGCGAGTTCAATTAAATGACCGATTGCCCATGTCACGAGATGCGTGTTCCCTTCGAAATGTGTTCGCTTGTTAACAGCTTTCGCGTCAATCACTTTGGCTAATTGTCGACCCATGTCTGGCTTTTCAGCGATGATTAGTGTTTTCATTGAATGTCCCCCACATAACATGATGTCGGCTTTTATTTACATATTCTACATACCAAGCTTGAATATCGTCGAATAGCTCGAGACATGAACGGTAAGATGTGTATCTGAGGCAATACCGATCCCCTTATGGTGCTCTTTGCTTTCAGCTTTCAGATGACATACGACCATTGTACCAAGAATCACCTTCAAATACATCTGTAGCTATAACCACACACCAAAAAACTGCTTTCAGGATTACCCTTAAGCAGTTAATCATCTCACTGATTCTAAAGAATAGCCATGTCCAAGATGTCCTGTTGGATCTTCGCTGGTTCAGTTCTCGCACTGTATTGTTTGATGATCTGGCCTTCAGCATTAACGAGGAATTTCGCGAAATTCCATTCGATATCTCCTGTATGATATGGAGCAGGTGTGTGATTCACGAGATACGTGAATAGTGGATGGGCATGATCTCCTTTGACATCTACTTTCGCAAACATCGGGAATGTCACGTGGTAATTCGTTTCACAGAAAGATTGAATCTCAGCATCTGTACCCGGTTCTTGACCAGCGAATTGGTTACAAGGAAACCCGAGTACGACGAGACCTTGATCAGCATAAGTCTCATATAGATGCTGTAATCCTTTATAATGTGGAGTTAACCCACACTTGCTTGCTGTATTGACAATCAGCAATACCTTGCCTTTGTAATCCGCCATGGACTTGCTTTCACCTTGAATCGTCAACACATTGATATCATATAAGCTCATCATGAATAACCTCCATTGATTTGATCTATGGTTCTATGGACTTACGAATAACCTTTGTGAAACATTCCTGTTGCGCTTGACGCACTCTTATATCAACGCATCTTACGCACATCTTGTTGGAACCATTGTTCCCAATTATCGCGAGTAACCCCTAGCATTTTTTGATTTGTAGCTAATTCGTGACCTGCAAAGCCTTGTCCACCAAGCAAGATTTGGACAAAAGGAAATTCATCTGTAAGCTGCTTAAGCACCGTTTGGCACTCTTGCAAATGTTGTGGGTTGGTCAACGAAACACAGACGACACCAATACTTTTCCGGATGATCAATGTGTCTAATCCATCAAGTGGTGTATCCGGTCCCAAGTAGATCACTTCCATAGCATGCTGTCGTAAGAATAAAGTGAATAACAGCAAGCCCACTTGGTGGTATTCACTTGGTGGACAGAAAGCCAGCACCTTAGGCAGATTCGGATCGACAGGAAACATGCGGAAGAACTGGTAAAATCGTTGTGTGACGAATTGCGTAATGAAATGCTCTTGTGCAATCGTTAACTGATGATCCACCCACTGCTGCCCCACATGTTTCATCAAAGGCGCCACGGTGTAATGGAACAAATCATCATAGCGATACATAGAGAACCCAAGCTCTAGAATACGATTCGCTTCATCGAGTTGAAAATCACACAATGCTTCGAACAATTCGTCTGACATCTGTTGATAACTCATATCAGGGGATCTCTTCAGTTGAGCATTCTGGGCACTATCTGATTGTTCATTGACTTTTCTTTCTTGAAGCAAATGAACAGCTTGACTAATCGATAGCCCTTGATCGTCGCTTTGATGTTTCAACCATTTCAGATCAGCGATATCTTTCTCCGTGTAGATACGATAACCGCTCTTCGTCCTGATTGGCGTGATCGCTCCATAGCGCATTTCCCACGCACGAATCGTGGTTGCCGGGATTTCCAACATTTTCGATACGGATTTGATGTTGTACATAGAAGTAGTTATCCTTTCGTTGAAACACTATAGGTATCTATTTACTCATGTAACAATCGGAAGAAGCGATCTTCATACTTCTGATCAACATCGAATAATCCTTGTCTCGATACAGTTCTCGTCTTACTACCGGGCTTCTTGATGCCACGCATACTCATACACAGATGCTCTGCTTCGACGATGACCATGACCCCTTTGGGTGCAATGACATCTACCAGTGTTGTCAGGATTTGTTGCGTTAATTTCTCTTGCACTTGAGGACGTTTGGATAATACATCGACAAGTCGAGCAAACTTACTCAATCCGACTATTCGTTCTTCAGGAACATATCCAATGTGAACCTTCCCAAAAAAAGGTGCAAAATGATGCTCGCACACGCTATAGAAGGTAATATCTTGTACGATAATAATATCTTTCATCCCTTCACTGGGAAAAGTCTTGCCAAGAACTGAAGCAGGGTCAATATGTAACCCACTGAAAATTTCTCTATACATCTTAGAAATGCGTTTCGGCGTTTCGAGTAAACCTTCGCGTTGAACATCTTCGCCAATTTGTGAAATCACTTCGGAGAATAAGGCTTCGAGTGGGTCTTCATGCTTGGACATAGAATTAAGGTGTGAAATACTCATTATCGTAAATCCTCCAAAGGTAATACTGAATGTAAATAGTATACATCAATGCAGATTAATATTCTACAAAAATTATACAAAGATTATACAATCAGATAATTACCGTGTTGACGCTATTTCATGATGTGCTCCTCGATCCATCGAACAAATAAGAAGCACCCTGCAGCGGTTCACTTCTCTCTTGATGTCTTCGCATCTGTTGACGACGCAGGACTCACATCCCTTTCATTTTGTTGAATAAATAACGCTACGCCTAAGACCAGCAATAACCCTGCCCCCATCTGCATCCAACTGATGCTTTCATGAAGAAGGAAATACGCAAGAATCGTAGCGCCAAGTGGTTCACCTAGGACAGCCATTGACACAGAAGTCGCATTCATTTCTTTCAGTAACCAATTGAAGATATGATGTCCGAGTAACGTAGACACCAATGCGAGAAGCGTAAACATCAACCAGTCTTGATGACTATACCCTATGAAAGCATACCCTGTATATAAATTGTACAATGCAATAGTTAGAACAGCACACACAAATACACAAAAACTGTACACGACAGCTGAAATCCGATGGCGTAGCTGTTTGCCGAGCACGATATGGATCGCAACACCAAACGTCCCTAGTAAAGACAGCAGATCTCCCCATAGTGCAGATGCAGAGAAACGGAAATCCCCCCACCCCATGCTGATTGCACCTATGATCGCGATCAACATACTGAATTGAGCAGCTCTCGAGATACGTGTATGAAAGATGAACACACTTGCCAACATCACAAATACAGGTTCAAGTGTAAGGATGGCAGTAGAACTAGCCACACTTGTATATCGCAACGACTCCATCCATAATAAAAAGTGTAGACCTAGAAATAAACCTGAAACGTACAATTGAATCCATTGCTTCAACGTGATCATCGCCCATTCATGTTTACGCGAATAGACAAAAGGAAGCATACATATCGCTGCAATCAACAATCGATACATCGCAACCATCGAAGTTGGTGCAGAAGTCCACTTGACAAATATAGCAGAAAATGAAATGCCGATGATGCCTACGATAAATAATATAGGAATCTTCCACTTAACGAAGTAACTCATTCGCTTTCGAACCTCTTTCCGATTACAATATGTTCTGCTGTACATCACAAGATGTTCATCTGTAGTATTCTTATGATGATTTTCGGTAACGATGTGTATCCATGTTCAATTAAAGGAGTGTTTCCATGTCAATATCCATTCACAACGAACATCGCCCATGGCCAATCCCTCGAAGGTCGTGGATCATGAAACAAACATGGAACGACTTGTTGTTTGCTCATTGGCCTGTACATGTCGAACAATTACGCAAGTATATCCCGTTACCGCTAACGATCGATACCTATGATGATTACGCCTATCTCGGCATCGTTGCATTCACGATGAATCAGATCCAGCCGCGTGGTCTCCCTGTCGTTGCTTATGTGTCGACGTTATCCGAAATCAATCTACGTACCTATGTCTCCCTTGATGGTAAAGCAGGTGTGTATTTCTTCAGTTTGGATGCAAGTCAATGGTTAGCTGTGGAAGTAGCTCGGAAGTTCTTCCATCTCCCTTATTTCCATACGGATGTTCAGGTGTCCCTCCATAATAAAAATGCCTTGGAATACCACAGCATTCGCAGAGATCGCAGAGGACCATCAGGTGAATTTCATGCGACTTACCAACCAGTTTCTGAGGTCTACAATGCTTTACCACACACACTAGAGCACTGGTTAACGGAGCGATATTGCTTATATACGAACACGCACAAGCACATCTACCGTGGGGAAATCGCTCACTCCCCTTGGCCTCTGCAACAAGCGCGAGCTGATTTACACTTGAATACCCTTGCAGATGGCTTCGGAATCGAATTGCCTTGGATTTCACCAATTCTGCATTTCGCCAAATCGTTAGACGTGTTGATTTGGTCGTTAGAACAAGTCCGATCTATCGAACTCGACTAATCTAAGACAGCAGAGATATGTTTCTCTGTGACGGACCAGTGAGATGTATTCCACACCGCTTCTTGATTTTTGAAATAGATGATTTGCGGTGAAGCATGCTTAATTTGTAGATCCTCAGCGATTTGATTGGACACGGGTCGCGTTTCGATCACTTTCACTAGATAGTAATCTGCATGTTCTTGAGGGTTCTTCGATAAATACGCTTCGAACTCATCAAGTGCATTCGCACTTACTGGACATGTGGTACTATGCTTGAGAATAACCGATGGTTGTTCGCTAGAACGTTCAAGTACATCTGTCCACTGCTCTATCGTCGTAATTTCTTTCCATGTGCGCATATGACTCAACTCCTTCAATTTTTTATATCGGATGCTTCACATCTACATATGCACGTCTTCATCGAACATGATTTAATTCCACATGCAGTATACATAGTATATGATTTCCAATGTGAATAAGCAATTCAAGCTTATACGATGGTTCATCCATAGCAAGCTAAAGCGTGGAGGATTCATGATGATTCGGAAGCGATGTCGCATAGCGAGTATCGGTTAAGTTTCCTTAAAGCATTCTTCATTCAAGATACGATCACATCAACATATGGGATTGTAACGGAATTATGTGTTGTGTATAATCAACATCAGCAGATAGTCCTACATGGTCAGCATTTGATATTATTGAAGAAAGGGAGGCACAATCGCATATGAAAATTGATGCGCATCAACATTTTTGGAATCTCCAAAACGTCGAGTATTCGTGGTTAGTTCCTGAGTATGGTCCGATTTATCGCAACTTTGAACCCGAAGATTTGCAGCCGATCTTGCACGCCACAGGCATTGATCGCACAGTGATTATACAATCCGCCAATTCCTATGCAGACACAGATGCCATGTTAGCGATTAGTCAGCAACATCCTTGGGTAGCAGGTGTTGTAGGGTGGGTGCCACTCGATCAACCGCAAGAAGCCGACCGCAAATTACGTGTTTATACGAAAAATCCGATATTCAAAGGCATTCGTCATCTGATTCACGATGAGTCCGATCCGAATTGGATCATTCAACCGATGGTCATGGAAGGTCTGCGCGTACTGGCAAGCTATGGTATGACGTTTGATGTCGTTGCTGTGTATCCGAAACATTTGAAGCACGTACCTCAACTTGCGCAAGAAATTCCCAATTTGAAGCTAGTCATCGATCATCTTGCGAAACCACCGATTAAAGCAAAAGGCTGGGAATCCTGGGCTACTGAACTTGCAGAAGCAGCCAAATATCCCAATGTATATGCAAAAATATCCGGATTAAATACAGCTGCATCACCGGAGTGGTCTGCTACTGAGTTACAACCTTATGTGGATTATGCGATTGAGCAATTCGGTGCAGATCGACTCATGTTTGGAAGCGATTGGCCTGTCGCCATATTGCAAGGCGATTACGCCCAAGTGTGGCATGAAACGAATCAAGCTTTAGCGAAATATTCTGCGAACGAACAAGCCCAAATACTTGGAGACACCGCAGTCAAGTTCTATCAATTAGCGACGTAACAGATGAACCAGAACGAGCACATTCGGATCTTCATGTATCCATCCGCATACCCGATCTAGTGAATCAAGTATCTTGATAGGAACTCTCTATGGTGCTATGATCATACACCTAAGAATTATGTGTCTGAGATGACTTCACGATGCCCTGCCATCGAAGAGTATAACTGTTTGAGATTCATCACACGATGATCCACACACCAACAAACCCTGTGAAGGGTTTGTTGGTGTGTGGTCATTCAATCGATGGTGTTCTGTTGCGAGGGATTCCTTGTCTTACGCGGTAATACAAGAGGTAACAGCATCGTAGGAACATGTTCGACAGAGCTCTTCACTCACCTACATTTTGGTGAATTCTGACAGATTCCCGACTGTAACGATATCGTGGTAATAGTTACAAAACCCACTGGGACGATGGTCGCGGTCAGTTCCGCCATCATAATACAATCTTTCTTCTTCTAATTCTTCGATTTTATCGATTTTACCTAAGTTATATTTTTGCAGTCGATACGTCGTAGAATCGATACGCGCAAGCAGACCGCCATAACGAATATCAATGACTTCCCAACCATTTGCTTTGTAGGTGTAGAACCATAAGTTACGATGTAAATTGCGCAAAACACGTACTTGCTTTTCAAGAAGAGGAAGTTCTGTATAGATGATGAACGCTAATGCATCGTGGTTGCTACAATCATAATGCTTTTTGATCTGCAAGCCCATTTCACATTTGAGACTCAATACATAACTCAGTTGTGCATAAAATTCAAAAAATAATGGCCATATGGAATCCTGCTCTGAAAATTTTCTTTTATATTGATCAGCCATGTTTCTTATTTTCTTTTCAAGATTGTAATAATGAAGACCTGCAGATCGTCCTTCTACATGTTTATCGAATAACCCTAATAGAAGATCTTGCCACAGTAGAAATTTAGATGGATTGGATGGGAAAAAACCCATTAAATACGTGCGATCATTATCAGATAACATGTTCAATTCACTGAGTAACATGAAATCATCATAGTTCGTACCTGT
>CAMCVV010000065.1 GCA_945881905.1 Paenibacillus alvei | reverse complement strand
CCATGACAAAGATTTTTTTGATGCTTTACTTTCATGTATGCCTGCAGGCACAGTTTCTGGCGCTCCTAAGCTCAGAGCAATGGAAATCATTGCAGAATTGGAGAAAGAATCTAGAGCTGCATATGCAGGTGCAATCGGTTATCTTGGTTTTTCGGGGAATTTAGACTCTTGTATCACGATTCGAACCATTATTTTCAAAAAAGGCAAAGCGTATGTGCAAGCCGGAGCAGGAATTGTTTGGGATTCAATTCCGGAAAATGAGTATCAAGAAACAGTGAATAAAGCCAAAGCATTATTAAAATCTATTCGCTTAGCCGAAGTGATGTTCGGTGAATCACCTATACGTACTTCTCCCGAGAATCGATGAGCATACGGTATTTGAGCGATTACCACATAAAGGAGAAATTGATATGAACAATTCGAGTATAATCCAACAAGCGATTCGTCTCGTAATGGACAGACAGCATCTCAGTCGAGAAATCGCGCGAAGTGTGATGTCGGAAATGATGGATGGGGCAGCAACTCCTGCACAAATCGGAAGTTTATTAACGGCAATTCAGATGAAAGGTGAAACGATAGATGAAGTCATTGGCTTTGCCGAGATCATGCGTGACAAATCATCACATGTAAAGAGCGGAAGTAAGCCTTTGTTAGATACATGTGGTACTGGCGGAGATGGTGCGCACACATTCAATATTTCGACAACAGCAGCTATTGTAGCTGCGGCAGGTGGTGTTCGTGTTGCAAAACATGGCAATCGAGCGATGTCAAGTAAGAGTGGCAGTGCTGATGTGCTTGAAGCTTTGGGTGTTCATATAGGACTGAACGCTGAGCAAGCAACATTGTGTTTACAACAAATAGGGATCTGCTTTATGTTTGCACAAAACTTCCATCCTTCCATGAAATACGTTGCATTACCTCGGAAAGAGTTAGGGTTTCGCACAATATTCAATTGGTTAGGTCCTTTAACGAATCCTGCACAAGCAAACTGTCAAGTTTTGGGTGTGTATGACCGTCATAAAACCGAATTCATGGCACAAGCATTACTTGCTCTTGGAGTTGAACGCGCGTTAGTTGTAGCCAGTTTTGATGGGTTAGATGAAATAAGTGTGTCTGCAGAAACGCAAATGACAGAGCTTGCGAATCGTCAGTTTAAGACGTACACGATTACGCCAGATATCCTAGGGATTCGCTCTCATGAATTGAAGGACATCCAAGGAGGAGATGCACGCATGAACGCAGAAATCATTCAAGCTATATTCTCGGGTGAAAAAGGGGCATATCGCGATATTGTATTAGCGAATGCAAGCGCTAGTTTTTATATCACGGAACGATGCGCTACCTTACAAGAAGGTGTTAAATTAGCTGCTCATGTCATCGACTCAGGGTTAGCTCAAGCTAAGCTGAATGACTTAATCCAACTCACAGGAGATCTTAATCATGTTTCTTGATCGAATTGTTGCCACCAAGCAAAAAGAAGTCGCGCTCTGGAAAGATTGCTTTTCTATCCAAGAGGCAGAGCAAGCAATCGCGCGTCTACTTCCGTGCAGAGGGTTCATCCAAGCGCTCACGCTAAACAAAAAACGAGATCTGTGTCTCATTGCTGAAGTGAAAAAAGCATCGCCTTCTAAAGGGCTCATACGTGAAAACTTTGACCCAGTTCAGCTCGCATTAGCCTATGAGCGTGCAGGAGCTGATTGTATTTCCGTCCTTACGGATGTGGATTATTTTCAAGGATCCAATGAATATCTCAATCAAATTCATGATGCGATAACGATTCCAATTTTACGAAAAGACTTCATTATCGATGAAGTACAAATATATGAAGCTAGACAGATAGGTGCGGATGCGATTTTATTAATTGCTGCGATACTCACTACCCAAGAAATCAAACATTTCTTGCGACTTGCTTCACATCTTGGTTTAGATACATTAGTAGAAGTTCATGATCTTGAAGAACTACAACGAGTACTTGAATTGGATACTCCGCTCATCGGCATCAATAATCGGAATTTGCAGACATTCATTACGGATTTATCGACTACAGAACGTTTAGTAAAGCACATCCCACAAGGCATCACAGTAATTAGTGAAAGCGGCATTTCGACTCCTACACATATTCATGAATTGCGAGATGCGGGAGCTCACGGGTTTCTGATTGGTGAACATTTCATGAGACAACCAGAGATTGAAGAAGCTGTAATAACATTGTTGGGTAAGTCCTTACGCTAGGACTTACGACGTGAAAGAAGGTTATACGCATATGCCTAAAGAGAATCAAGTGCAGATCAAAATTTGTGGACTTCAAACTTTAGAAATGATACAGTCAGTGGTAACTCTTCCCCTAACGTACATTGGTTTTGTCTTTGCGCCAAGTAAGCGCAAAGTAACTCCCGAGCAAGTAGGAAGCTGGGTTAATTATGTAAACAGTTTACGTAAACTTGACCGAATGGTTCCGCGTACAGTAGGTGTGTTTGTGAACCCTTCACTAGAGGAGCTTCGGGAAGTCGTACGTTCGACATCCATTGACGTGATCCAGCTTCATGGACAAGAAACACCTGATTTTCTTCGTTTCATTAAGCAAGAATTAGGTAAACCGATCATTAAATCAGTTTCCGTCTTACCATCGAATCAAGAAATGATTACTCTCGAATCCGTGATCACACAATGCCAACCATATGAGGAATTCATTGATGTTTTGTTAGTGGACACACATGAACCCATGTATGGTGGAGGTTCGGGTAAGACATTTACTTGGGATTGCATCCCTATATATCAGCAATGGGCGAATCGTGCTCATGTAGAATTATTCGTTGCTGGAGGGCTTCATGCAGACAATGTGCATCAATTAATTACAGATTATCATCCCCATGGTGTAGATGTGTCGAGTGGTGTAGAGACTGATGGGGTCAAAGACATAATTAAAATACAAAGATTTGTGGAAAGGGTGAACACTAGTGACAGTCGTTCCTGATCAATATGGAAGATTTGGTAAATTCGGTGGACGCTACGTCCCGGAGACGTTGATGAGTGCATTACATGAATTGGAAGATGCCTATAACACATACAAAGATGATCCTGATTTTTGTCAAGAAGTCCGCGATTTGCTACACCAATATTCGGGGAGACCGACACCTTTATATTATGCTGAGCGATTGACCGAACATTTGGGTGGCTGCAAAATTTATCTCAAGCGCGAGGATTTAAACCATACAGGAGCTCACAAAATTAACAATACAATTGGTCAAGGTGTTCTCGCCAAGCGAATGGGCAAAAAGAAAATTATTGCAGAAACAGGTGCCGGCCAACATGGAGTTGCTTCTGCAACTGTAGCAGCGCTGTTAGGTCTCGAATGTAAGGTCTTCATGGGAGAAGAAGATACCAAGCGTCAACAATTGAATGTGTTTCGCATGAAATTACTAGGTGCTGAAGTCATCCCAGTGTTATCAGGGACTAGAACACTTAAGGATGCATGTAACGAAACGTTGCGATATTGGGTGAGTCATGTTGAGGACACATACTACATCCTCGGTTCCGCTACAGGTCCGCATCCTTACCCGATGATGGTTCGAGATTTCCAACGCGTGATTGGTGATGAAACCCGTCAACAGATATTGGAAATCGAAGGGCGATTACCAGATACAGTGATGGCATGTGTTGGAGGAGGAAGCAATGCGATAGGGATTTTTTATCCATTCGTTAACGATCCTTCTGTGAAGTTAATAGGTGTTGAAGCAGCAGGACTTGGTGTGAACACGCAAGAGCATGCAGCGACGATGACCAAAGGTACTCCAGGTGTTTTCCAAGGTTCACTGAGCTATTTGTTGCAAGATCGCTTCGGCCAAGTACAACCAGCGCACTCCATATCTGCAGGCATGGATTATCCAGGAATAGGACCTGAACATGCGTATCTGAAAGATCGTCATCGTGCAACGTATGTAGCGATTACAGATCAAGAAGCACTAGAAGGGTTACAGCTTCTTTGCACGAAAGAAGGCATTATACCTGCCTTAGAAACAGCTCATGCAGTCGCTCATGCGATGAAAATTGCTCCTCATTTACCGAAAGAGCATCTCATGGTCATTAATATTTCTGGTCGTGGAGACAAAGATGTAGAAACGATCATGACACATCTAGGGTATAGGAGGGATTGACCATTGAATCGAATTGACGATACATTCAAAACGCTACGAAGTCAGAAAAAATCAGCACTTATTCCTTTTTTAACTGTAGGCGATCCTTCTATTGAAGTATCGATTGAAATCATTCTAAATATGGAAAATTCTGGAGCAGATCTGATTGAGTTAGGAGTACCTTACTCAGACCCTCTTGCGGATGGGCCTGTCATTCAGCGATCTTCAGAGCGTGCACTTACTCACCACATCACCATCTTGGATGTCATTCAAGTAGCAAGTGAAGCAAGAAGACGCGGTTCGAAGTTGCCGTTCATATTATTCACTTACTATAATCCGGTACTTCAAATGGGTGTAGATCATATCTTTCGACTTATGCAGGAGAATGATATTAGTGGTATTATCATTCCTGATCTGCCTCTCGAAGAAGATGAAGATACGAAAACAATTGCAATTCAATATGGAATTCACGTGATTCCATTGATTGCTCCAACTTCACAGAAGCGAATTAAACAAATTGCTGCGAAAGCTACAGGGTTTGTATACTGTGTCTCCTCTATGGGCGTTACGGGTGAACGATCTGAGTTTTACCAAGGAATAGAAAACTTCATCCAAGAAGTACGCAGTGCGACATCACTCCCTGTCGTAGTTGGATTTGGGATATCTACAAGAGAGCAAGTAGAGAAATTCGAAAGGCTTAGCGATGGAGTGGTAGTAGGTAGCGCAATCGTTCGAGTGATTGAATCTGTGTTAACGTTATTGCAATCGAATGCAACTTCAACTGAAGCGCATCAGACTATTTCTCAATTCATTAGTGAACTGAAAGGTACATTGAGCAACCAAGCATGAACAAACTTGATATATGGCTTAGAAATGAAGTATCATTTTATACATGAGGTGAATGCACATGAAACCAAAACAATCTATCATGCATTTAAGCGTGTATCAACCAGGAAAACCGATCGAAGAGGTTCAACGAGAATTAGGCTTAAGTGAAGTCATTAAACTCGCTTCGAATGAGAATCCATTTGGTTGCTCACCACACGTACAATCATCAATCGAAAAAGAATTTATGCATATGAGTTTGTATCCGGATGGTGGAAGTGTAGAGTTAGCATCAGTTGTGGCTCAACATTTTGATGTACATACCAATCAACTGATATTTGGTGCGGGTTCTGATGAAGTTATACTTATGATTGCTCGAGCATACTTACTGCCAGGTGACGAAACGATTATGGCTTCACACACGTTTCCACAATACAAGCATAATGCAATCATTGAAGGTGCAACGATCGTAGAAGGTCCCTTAAATAATGGAACGCACGACTTAGATGCGATGTTGGCCAAAATCACCCATCGCACGAAAATCATCTGGGTATGTAATCCGAACAACCCAACAGGTACCATGAACACGCATCGCGAAGTGATTCAGTTTCTTTCACAGATTCCTCCCCATGTACTTGTTATTTTGGATGAGGCATATTGTGAATACAATATGACAGGAGAATACCCGAAAACGTTTGAAATTTTGAAATCATATCCGAACGTTGTCGCACTTCGGACTTTTTCAAAAATATATGGACTAGCGTCTTTGCGCATTGGATTTGGAATAGGCCACCCAGATGTGATACGCACAATCAACCAAGTACGAGAACCTTTTAATACGACTCGTTTTGCACAAACGGCTGCGATTGCAGCAATTCATGATCAAGCATTTATCGAGCACTGTCGAACGATGAATGCAATTGGCATATCGTATTACCAAGAGGAATTTCGTCGAATCGGACTTATTTCTTTCCCTGCACATGGGAATTTCATCATGGTAGACTGTAAACGCCCAGCGGAGCAAGTGTTTGATGCACTATTACGTAGAGGGATTATTGTCAGAGGCGGACACAAACTAGGGTTCCCTACACATATTCGCGTGACAGTAGGGAGTTCAGTTCAAAACAAGAAATGTATAATTGCATTAGAACAAGCACTCGCAGAGATCAGTATCCCGTCCTGACATTATATGAATAAAGGTTGAATATATATGACAAAAATTACGATATGCGGCGTTGGCCTGATCGGTGGGTCGATTGCGCTGTGCTTTAAAGACAAACCAGGTTTCCACGTCACTGGGCATTCGAATAATCCTCACTCTGTAGCCAAGCTCATCAAATCTACAGTTGTTGATCATGCGACAACTTCAATGCTTGAAGCGGTTGAAGATGCAGATTTTATATTTTTGTGCGTGCCTGTAGGTGCTCTAGAGTCTTACTTGCTACAATTGATTGAATTGCCTCTGAAGAAAGGCTGTATCATCACTGATGTAGGTAGTACGAAGTTGAGCATTTGTTTGCAAGCGCAAGAGTTGATTCCGAAGGGGGTTACCTTTATCGGGGGTCATCCTATGGCTGGTTCAGAGCGTTCAGGCGTTGATGCTGCTTCAATCGATTTGTTTGAAAATGCATTTTACGTGTTAACACCTTCGTCTAACACGCCAGAATGGGAAATTCAACGTCTGATGAATTTACTCCAACATACGAAAGCTCAAGTGGTCCAAGTAGATGCACAAGTCCACGATAACATTGTCGGAGCCATTAGTCATCTTCCACATATCATTGCAGTCGCACTTGTAAATCAGATCCGCAAATACCATCAATCCAATCCACTATACCAACTTCTTGCAGCTGGAGGGTTCAGAGATTTAACGCGAATTGCATCCGGAGATGCATACATTTGGAGAGACATCTTGATCAATAACCGCGAAGTGATGCTGGAGTTGTTGCGCGATTGGAATTTAGAAATATCTCACTTTATTGATCTTTTGCAACATCAAGACGGTGAGGGGATCGCAACACAATTCCGTGAAGCAGGCCAATTCCGCAGCCAACTTCCAGAACGAAAAAAAGGAATCATCACGACGCTTTATGATGTATATATTGATGTTCCCGATCATCCAGGAATCATTGGACATATCGCAACGAAACTAGGTAACGAACATATCAATCTCAGTAATGTACAGATTATCGAATCCCGAATCGATGTCCCAGGAGTATTGAGGTTATCTTTTAGAAGTCAAGACGATCTCGACAGAGCAGTTTTGTTATTGTCAAATGAATACATGGTTCATAAATAAACGTTGAACACCAAAATACATAACAGAGTAAAGTAGTCAAATAAAAGAGTTTACCAAAATACTTGACAAAATGTAAACGCATACATATACTATGTATATAGTATGGTTTCTCTCCACTCCTATCCGATACTGGCACTTATACGTGCAACCACCTCTTGAGGTGGTTTTTTTTTGTAAAAATTTACAAATTAAATATATTTATTTTAGAATCTTAAAAAGGATTTTTCATTCCGACAAAGAATTATTAATTATAAAAATTAAATAAACCCATCTATGCACAACTTTTCACTTCACTTGTCGTATTAATATATGGTAAACAGTTATAGTGAACAAGTGGTGCCTGTCTCGATTACAAGAGGAGGTTAACTACACAATGACAGATTCTCAGTTAATTAGAGAAATCAAGGATGGCAATGTTCAATTATATAATGAACTTATGCAACGATATGAACGTAAAATCCTTGCTTTCATTTTTCATATGCTGAAAAGCGCAAAATTAGAAATACAAGCTGAAGATCTGTGTAATGAAACGTTCTATAAAGCTTTTCGTTCACTACATTCTTTTCGAGAAATTGAAGCTTCTTTTTCTACTTGGCTGTACACGATTGCACGTAATACAGTGTTAAGTGAATTGAGGAAACACAGAAGTAACTATGTGTCTATCGAGGAGATCGGTATGACGCCTTATGCTTCATCTCACTACATGCCTGAACAAACGGTATTACGAAATGAAAAAGTATCCATGGTTCGAGAAGCGATAAACACTCTTCCTGAAAAACAAAGGTCTGCTTTGATCTTACGAGAGTATGACCAGTTAGATTATCTTGAAATTGCTAACATTTTAGGGCAAACGGTGAGTTCAGTGAAATCACTGTTATTTCGAGCAAGAGCTTCTGTCAAAGTCCAACTTGAATCCTATATAGAAGATCATACATATGACAAATAAGAAAGGATGAAACAGTGATGAAGTGTCATGAAGCACAACAAATATTTGGTACATATTGGGATTTGGTAGACGATGACAGCAGAAAAGAAGCTGTTAATCAGCATTTACTTTCCTGTCCTAATTGCTCAGAAGAATTCCATATCTGGGAAGAGAGCATGCACTTGATTCGATCAGCAACCAAACAAAAAGAAGACAATTCCGTGCCTGATTCGATTTCGGGAAAAGTCATGCAACGCATTTACCAAGAAGATACGTGGAGAGTTCCTATTCAAAATCGTGTCTATCGGTTTTCAGACAAATTAAGATCCAGGTTGGTGCTTTCGATTGCGATTTGTTTATCTCTTTTTTTGTATAGTTTAATTTTTGCAATCGTAGGTAACGACGCAATGGAATTGGAAACAGCTTCTAGTGATATTTTCGATATTCAAGTCCCACAAGAACACCTTGCCACAAACACAAGTAATGAAAAATCCATGGATGGACATGAAATGGGTACAGCTGTAGCAAGTTTGGGCACAAGTTTCATTGAACCGCTTCGTTTTCAAATCGGTTCAATGCAATCGAGTCCTCAATATATGTTGGTGCTCTCATTCTTAGGACTGGTGTATTGCTTTCTGATTATGAGTTGGTTTTTGCGAACTAGGTCATAGTGGTTGATACTATAGGTTTGATCCGTCACGGAAGCACACCATGGAATGTGCAAGGAAGAGTTCAAGGACAGATGAATACGGATCTGAGCGATGAAGGTAGAAGCCAAGCTCATTTACTTGGTTTGAGACTTCTCCATGAGCAATGGGATGGAATGATCAGTAGTGACTTGAACAGAGCAAGAGAAACTGCAGAAATTATTGCGAGACATGCTTCAATTCCGCTCCTTCACTTAGATGAGCGACTAAGGGAAAGAAACGGCGGTCAAATAGAAGGTACCACAGAGGCAGAGAGAATAGATCGATTTGGACCGCATTGGCGCGACCTGGATTTGGGAATTGAATCAAAACAAAATATACATAACAGACGGGTACATTTTCTTGCATACATATCGAACACATTTCAACAAGGATTCAAGATTTTAATTGTGTCACATGGAAGTTACATCGTTGGACTTTTGAAAATGTATGGACTTGAGCAACAAGAATACTTACAGAACACTTCTTTAACTGTGATCGAGAGAGAACACGATGTGTGGAGACTCCGCTTATATAACAGTTTAACTCATTTAGATTCTTCACCGGGACACACGATCAAATGATTTCATTTGCTCATGTGTTTTTGTTGTTTTCGCATATTTCACTTGTGAATTACCCATAATGGACATGAGATCTGAAATTGTGATTATGGGGTGTGTAACTACAGATGAATCTCGCAGAATTGTTGACTTTTGCAGATATTCAGCATCTACACTGTATGGCAAAAGCGTATGATTGCAAGTGTAATAAGAACTCCAAGCATGAATTAATACAGTCGATCCTTTCGATGATTCATCGAAGGGGAGTGTTGGAGGGGCAACTCGATGTATTGTCTGTCTCTGATCTGCGGTTTTTGAATTCACTTTTGTTTGATTCAACTAATGCATTCACTGTGGAGGAGCTATTGGCACGTAGCCAGTTAAGTATGGACCAAGACGATAAGTCAAGTCCGAAGCAGCCTAGAGAAGTCATATCGGCATTTAAACAATGGGGATGGTTAATTCAAGGACATGCACAGCAGAATAAATATGTATTTCATATGCCACAAGATCTAAAAGCACGTATTGAAATGAAATTAATGCAAAAACTTCAGCAAACTGTCCTCAAGTGCGATGAACCATCGGTATTCCAAGAACAATTCATGCATATTCATGAAGACATACTGCGATTTCTGAGTTATGTGAATCAACAACCAACGTTAATGTTGACTAACCACTATTGCATACCTCAAAGGCATCTCTCAAATATTTTTAATCTATTTACACAAAGCGAAAAACCAATCAAAAAAGAAGGATGGCGGTTTGGATACGGACGAATGTTCAAACAATACCCGAATCGTTTCTCGTTCATCTATGACTATTGCTGTCATTATCAATATAGTACAGATGCTCAGCGACGCTTGGTGCTAACTGAAAGCGGAAAAGAATGGTTGTCTGCTCAGTGTGTAGACCCTCCATATACAGACCCTCCATCTGTTGAAACTGATTTGAAGCTATATGTATTCTGGTTACATTTGTATAGACCCCCCATTCCTCATATATTTGCGATTGTGCAA
>CAMCVV010000064.1 GCA_945881905.1 Paenibacillus alvei | reverse complement strand
AACTTCAGTTCTTTATTTCTGTCCATGGCTTTCACGCTTGTTCTTCACTGCTTTACGCAGTGTTTCCCTTGCGTTCTCGCTTCAGGTCTTCGTTCCTGTGTGTTCTTTCTTTCACTCGTTGTTCAGTTTTCAAAGAGCAATGTTTGTTTGTGCTTACTCCGCCTGCTCAGAGGCGACTTTTATAATATAGCATATTACCTTACCCGAAAGCAAATATTTTTTGTCTTAATTTTAATATTCAATATCGAGTCATTCAGGAAAAGTTATTTATACAACTTTTATAAATTAACACAAATTGCAATTTGAAGTCAAGTCTAATTTCAAACAAACGCTTACGTTCGTTTTTATGTTTAGTTGATTGATCATACTATGATCGCTTCTTGACTTCATTTATTTTTTGTTTTAGATCTTCTGTATTTGCACCTTCACTATAAGTCGAGAACGCATTCTAACTAACGAATTATTCAACAAAATCAATGTCCAATAAATCCTTTCATTACTCATACAAAACCCTTAACTCTCTTACATACACAGTTGATTTATAGATTTTTCATAAGCCAATATGAAATTGTGCTTTCGATTACAGCGGCAATTCCAAAACAAACCGTTAAACAAACAGCTAATGTTTTCGTAAGTTGTATTGTTTTTTTGAAATCATTCCAAGCTTCTACACCTAGTCGCGGTAATAACTTATGAATGATTGACATTGTGAATAGAAATCCTAGTTTGATTCCATAAGCACACGCAATCCATATGGCTGGAATCTCAATAATTCCATGAGGTATAATACCTTTCAGGATTAGTTCCCATACTGACAGATTCGTTTCAAGAGACAAAACATAGCCCAGCAAGAGGCCATTCGTGCTTAACATGATGAGTGGTATCACTCCAAAGGCTACTCCTAAAAAGATAACAAGAACACCCTTTATTGTATTATTGATGAAGATAACTAATATCAACCACATTTGTGGATTTTCTTTATTGTTAATAAATTCAGATATGCCCTTCAGACTCTTCAATTGATCCTCCATATAACTTGAAACCTGAAACGAATCATACCACCCTGCATGGATACCGAACATAAAAATAAACATAGCAAAGATAAAAAAATATTTCATTTCAATAAAATCATTAAATAATCTTTTGAATTGCACTTTACTTCCTCCAAATCATAAGCATAAGTTGAATGTACGAGCATACACATGATATCAAATGATAACTGCTCAGTTCCATTATCGCAGGTTATCCAAAAGGAGCTGAATGAACTATGAATTATTTCTTGGTTATGAATGGACGTAAGTTAAAACAAATTATTTTTATTTCTGGAGCGATTTTAATCGGAATCGCTATCATTTACTCTGAACAAAAGAATGTTGCTGTTTTCACGGAAATAGAACCCTCTGCCATTTATAGTGTGAAGACTGATCAGAAAATCTTGGCGCTTACTTTTGACATTAGCTGGGGTGACAAAAGAGCAATACCGATCGTAGAAATTCTTCAACAAAAGGGAGTTCAGCATGCAACTTTTTTTCTTTCATCACCTTGGAGTAAAACCCATCCTGAAATTGTAAAGCAAATTAAACAAGCTGGATTTGAAGTTGGCAGTCACGGTCACAAACATAACAATTACAGCACTTTTAGTGATGAAGAAATTCGTAAACAGATCTCAGCTGCACACGGAATTTTAACTGAACTGACGGGGAGTGAGCCTCGACTCATTCGCATGCCTAATGGAGACTTCGATAAACGAGTGCTTCGAACTGCTAATCAGCTTGGCTATACAGTGATTCAGTGGGATACTGATTCTCATGATTGGATGAACAAAGGCGTCGATTATATCGCACGTCGTGTTATTTCTAAAGCTCATCCTGGTGATATCGTGCTTTTACACGCTAGTGATTCATGTAAACAAACCCACGAAGCACTTCCGATCATTATTAATCAATTACGGGCACAGGGTTACGAGTTCGTTACTGTAAGTCAATTGTTAGATGTTACTCAAATCCGCCATCAAGAAGTAGAAGATTCAGCGAGTATATCCCATTAGATCATACGTTATGAAATCCCGTTAGTTGTTTTTGATTCCACAATTTTGTGAAGAATAAGCACTTGCCAAGTATTACATACGAATAAAGGAGTTATCATAAAAATACTTGAAACGGTATTATCTAATTTTATTGCAGGAACAGCTTCTAGAATCGTCACTACAACCATGAAAAATAAAGTTGGAATAAATGCCTGTGGGTTCGTAAGTTTCACTTTCCAATAAGTCACTCCCAAAGATAACAATAAAACAATAATAGGCATAATCATGTAGTCAAGAATAGTTCCTGAAGTATCCCATACTACTCTGCGAAAATAAACGCTATCAATCAAAACAGATATTAATATCAAGAGTTGAATATAGTCCCAAATGATTTTTTTTCGGAACAGTCCCATAGCAATATAGCGAATGATTAAGTACGCAAAAAAACCCATCTGACTCAAAACACTAATCATTGCACCACCCAGAACCATGAGCACAATACTATACCCGACTTCCATTAAACTTATTTGGTTATAATCTTGATCAGATAATTGCAGTGAAAGCCCTACGATTACTGAAGTGCATACACCGATCAATACTGTAGTCCAAAATAAATAAAACCATTTTCGTATGGTCAATTGATTTACCTCCCAAACATCATGCTCTTACTTATTGTACCAATTTTCTCACAATAAAACCAATTTTACTTCTCATAATTTTCATCATCAAATGCCATCCTACTCTTATGATCCATTAGAAAGGGATTGATTTTTGAAATGAGACGTATTGGTTTTTTACTTTGTTTTATCTTAATGATTGTAATCATTAGCTCATGCGGAACCAACTCATCTACAGGACAACAAGATCGAAATTATCATGAAGCAAAGACAATGGTTCTCGACATTTTGAAATCAGATGAAGGAAAAAAAGCAATTTCGACTGCAAACGAAGATGATGGAAAAAAATCAAAAGTGAAATTACTTTCTATAGACGATGCTGTACAACTACAGCAAGCCGTAACTCATGTTTTAACACATGAAGAAAACATCTTTTTGAAAAACTTGTTGAAAGACCCTAGATTCGCTGGTGATTTTGCAAAAGCAATAAAAGACGATACAACACAAATCCAAAAGCAGCTGCTTAAAGATCCCGATTACCAAAAACTAATTGTCGATGTAATGAAAAATCCGGAATACGAGAAATTATTATTAGACACAATGAAGTCTATGCCCTATCGCCATCTCGTCATGTCAATTATCGAAGAATCTTTACAAAGTCCATTGTTCCGAGCAAATCTCATTGATTTATTAAAAACTGCTATTCAAGAACAAACTCAATCAGAGTCAGATAAAAAGGAAAGTGATGAAAAAAAAGGGAAAAGTGAGAAATAACATGAGTTTTATCTAATGCAATATAAGCAAAATCTGGGATAGGATTCTACGAAGCGATCCATTATGCAGGGAATCGTTCATTCATATTTCTTTAATATTTGTTCAGCTAAATCCAAGAATATTATTCCTGTCGAAGATTCAGCTTTATACACCGATGGGGAATATTCTGCTTCAGATACATGATTGTCTGGACTTCCTAATGGAATTTGAGCTAAGAGAGTAGAGTGTAACTCGCCCGCAAGCTTAGCTCCACCCCCTTTTCCAAACAAGAAATCTTTTTCTTTACACTTTGGGCATTCATAGTAAGCCATATTCTCAACAATACCTAGAATCTCATGATGAGTATGTAAGGCCATAGCACCAGCACGTGCAGCGACAAATGAAGCAGTTGCATGAGGTGTGGTCACAATGATCTCTTTACTCTTCGGAAGCATCTGATGGACATCCAGAGCTACATCTCCCGTGCCTGGAGGTAAATCAAGAAGGACAAAATCAAGTTCTCCCCATGTCACTTCATTAAAGAAATTACGTAACATTTTACCTAACATGGGTCCTCTCCAAATAACAGGCGCATTATCTTGCACAAAGAAACCCATGGAAATCACTTTAACACCAAATTTTTCGAATGGAGCAATAGCGTTGTCTTGCATCTCGGGCTGACCTTCGATACCCATCATATCAGGAATACTAAACCCATAAATATCTGCATCAATAATCCCTACTTTTTTACCTTTTCTCGCCATAGCTACAGCAAGATTAACAGTCACTGTGGATTTTCCTACGCCGCCTTTACCGCTTGCAATAGCTATAAAGTTTACTTTTGAATCTGGATCAAGTAAAGATACTTTTAGAGGCGCTACTGTTCTGGTTGATTCATTCTCATCAGACTTTACTTTGTACTTATCGTTCAATTGATTCTTTTCGATTTCTGATATCATTCGAAATCGGATATGTACTTGTTCGACACCTAGTTGTTTGATCATTCCTATTATTAATGGTTTCATTTGATCTTTGTATGCTTCATCATCATTAATTAATACGAGTGTCAGTGAAACTTGATCCTCTTTAATAATGATATCCTTGATGAGTTGAAGTTCTGTGATACTCAGTCCATAGTTAGGTTCATCGATAGAACGAAGTCCTTCTATTACACTCTCTCTACTTAACATGCTACACCCCAATAATTGAAATTTTATATATATCAAATTATAACATAAATCTTATTGGCTTCTCATTTTTTGCTTGAATAATAATTAACTATTCCTTGATATATACAATTAGCAATCTTCATCTGGTATTTATTGTTTTTAAGAAGTGTTGATTCTTCTTCGTTTGACAAAAAACCTGCTTCTATTAGAACACTAGGAATTTTGCTCATTTTGAGCAGATATAATGTTGGTTCGGAAACCTTAGCTTCCCGGTCTGTGTTATTTAAATTAGTTTTGAACTCATCTTGTATTCGATTGGCAAGGTACTCATTATCTTCATGATTTCTGGTGTAAAACGTTTGAGCTCCTCGCCATTGTGGTGAATTCATGCTGTTCAGATGAATACTGATAAATAGATTAGCAGATACTTCAGAAATTATCTCGACTCGCTTCATCAAGTCTTCAGTTTTTCTTTTACTTATTTTATTTGTATCAGGGTTCGCTAGGTCTGTATCAATTTCTCGTGTCATATAGACGAGTGCGCCTGCCTCTTGTAAGTAATCTCTAAGATAGAACGATATATCTAAATTAATATTTTTTTCCAATAACCCTCCTTTACTAACTGCACCTCCATCATAGCCACCGTGACCTGCATCCAATACGATGATTTGTCCCGTCAAAGGTAATGACCATTCAGTCCATGTTTTCCAAATGGGTCGTTCCAAGCTGTAGATACATATTAATGCAGAAATAAGTAGTATTGAACAAATAAGTTTACTTGCACTTCTAGGCGTTAACCAAACAATCAATCTTTTTTTTCGCTTATTCATCACATGTCACCTCACACACATCAAGACTTTGTTACATCTATATGGTAGGTGCGAACTAAATATACTTATATCTGCACATCGTTATGAAGCTATTCCATATCAAGTTTTTAATTATTGACTTCCATTTATTTTCATTGACATTAAGATGTTATTTTATAGGAACAACATTCAATTTATCACTTGGTTCAATTCTTTCGCAAAACAGTAGTTCAATTGTTATATCGTTCGCTTTTACTTTCTTGTTTTTATCCTTCTCATCTTGACTCATCATACAATCGATCAAGGACTCTCCTTAGGTGAATGTCTCTGCATTGATGATTGTTCTGTATTGATTAATAATATTATTTGTGTAAACCACATTCAGTTTTGTCTTGGTCTGCCCAGCGTCCAGAGCGTGGATCATCCCCTTCAGCAACTTGTTTCGTGCAAGGGAAACAACCGATGCTTGGATAATTGTGATCATGTAAAGGATTATAAATCAGTTTGTGCTTTTTGATATAATTCCATACCTCTTCAGATGTCCAGCTGACAATGGGATTAAATTTAATTAGACCGAATTTTACATCATATTCAGCCATTTGAGCATTTACACGAGTTATTGTTTGATCCCTTCTTATTCCTGTGATCCAAGCATTATAATTCTTTAATATATCGGTTAATGGATCTACTTTCCTAAGATTACAACAGACATTTGCATTCTTGCTCCATAACTCTTCTCCGTATTGAGCAACTTGTTCAATTAAAGTTAATTTCGGCTGCACTTTAATAAATTTCTTTTGATAATGTTTCTCTAACTGTTCTATGGTTTCATATGTTTCATTAAAGTGTAAGTGTGTGTCCAAATAAAAAATGTCTGTATTTGGATTGATTTTCATGATCATATCCAGTAACACAATATCATCAGCTCCAAAACTACAAGCTAAAGTTATTTTACTGAATTTTTCTAGTATCATACTTAATAATTCTTCTGATGTTCGTGCAGCATAGTCATTATTAATTTGTTCAATAAACATTTTTTTTTTAAATAAATTCAATATATTTTCTCCTCCAATAATACCTAGTAATTCTATCTGAATACGTACTATTAATTATACTTAATTTATTCATATTGTCAACAACAAAAAAACCTTTTGCAATTTGCAATAAGGCTTTGTCGTGAATGTAGGCATATTGAATTTTTATCTCTTTGAAAATTGAGGAGCACGTCTTGCAGCTTTCAATCCGTATTTTTTTCGTTCTTTCATTCTTGGATCACGAGTCAAGAATCCTGCACGTTTTAATGAGCCCCTGTATTCAAGGTCGATTTTTAATAGTGCCCGAGAAATTCCGTGTCTTATTGCTCCAGCTTGCCCACTTGTTCCTCCACCGTGTGCAATAACATGAACATCGTATTTATCGATCGTTTCAGTTAAATTAAGCGGTTGCTTAACAATTAACTTCAATGTCTCTAACCCAAAGTAATCATCCATTTCCCTTTTGTTAATCATGATGCGTCCTTCACCTGGAATGAGTCGCACACGAGCAATTGAATGCTTACGACGTCCGGTTCCGTAATATTGAACTTTAGCCATTCACACTGTCCTCCCTTATTTTATTCATGAATTTCCCATATTTCAGGTACCTGTGCTTCATGTGGGTGTTCTGAGCCTGCATATACTTTAAGTTTTGTCTTCATGCTATCACCTAATCTGTTCTTCGGTAGCATGCCGTAAACTGCAAACTCTATCATTCTTTCTGGCTTATTCTTTAACAAGTCCTGTGCCGAAGTGATTTTCAAACCACCTTGGTACATAGAACTGCTGTAATACTTTTTCTTCTGTAATTTATTTCCTGTTAGATGGACTTTAGCAGCATTAATTACAATTACAAAATCACCAGTATCTACATGTGGAGTAAATTGAGGTTTGTGCTTACCCCGAATAATACTTGCAATCTCACTAGACATGCGACCAAGCGTTTTTCCTGTCGCATCGACGATATACCATTTGCGTTCAACCTCGAGAGGTTTCGCCATATATGTTGTACGCATTTTACACCTCCTACAATTATTTAGCTTATTTTTATGATCTATAAGAAATTTAAAGTTTTTGTCAGATACACGTAAATGACTAGCTTTATCTTAATTATTCAACAGCTATTACATAGTAACTTAAATTTAAGCTATTATCAAGAAAAAGATATTCCATCGTCATATTCAACTGACCAAAGCGTCAAGGCGTGTGCATCTGCAGTTGGACCTGCAAACTTTCGCTCTTTTGCTTCTAAAATAGATTTCATGTCTGTAATTTCTCTTTTACCTTCGCCAATTTGAATTAGTGTACCCACGATAATGCGAATCATATGATATAAGAACCCATTCCCTTTAAAATATATTTTTACTAGGATGTTTCTGTAACCATAGTTATTGAACTCTGGAATTAATTCAACCCATGCTTTATGAATCGTTCTGACTTTGTGTAATTTTTCCGTTCTCATTGAACAAAATGAAGTGAAGTCATGCTCACCTTCTATATAACTTAATGCTTTCTCTATTGCATCAACGTTTAAAGGGGTCGGATGAAATAACTCGAAGCTGGATTGAAATACATCAGGCACTTTAGATACCCGAATCTTATATTCATAAGTTTTAAGTTTTGCTAGTTTGCGCGAATTGAATTTCATGGGTACTTCTTCTGTATAGAGAACTACAATATCATCTGGTAACTTTACATTTAAGGCAATACACCATTTCTCTAATGGAATAGTTGATGATGTATGGAAATTGATGACTTGTCCACGAGCATGAACACCCGAATCTGTTCTTCCTGATGATATTACTTTTATGTTTTCTTTAGTTAACTGATAAATCGCTTGTTCGAGTTTGTTTTGGATCGTATTCTTTTTAGGCTGTGATTGAAATCCTGCATATTGACTACCATCATAACTTATAATACAACGCAGATTTCTCACACATTTTCCCTCCGTGAGATTTCATAAGTCCGTCATTCGAAAAAAGTTTACTTCAAAAAAAACGCTAATCACTTTCAAAATGCAATTACACTCGATCCACAAGTTCAAGATATACCATTGGCGCATTATCTCCACGACGAGCTTCTAACTTCAAGATTCGTGTATAACCCCCTGGTCGTTCGGAATATCGTGTTGCTAATTCAGTAAATAGTTTTTGTATAGCGTCTTGATCGTTATTCGCAACTTCCCTTCGAACAAAAGAAGCAACTTGACGACGTGCATGCAGGTCTCCGCGTTTTGCGAGAGTAATTAGTTTTTCTGCAATTGGCTTTAGTTCCTTAGCTTTAGCTGCTGTAGTTTGAATACGTTCGTAAATAAACAAGTCAGTTACTAAATCACGAAAAAGCGCTTTTCGAGCACTTGAATTACGACCCAATTTTTGATAATTCATATCGGATACCTCCTTTTTTAGGATTATTCTTCCATACGTAACCCTAGGCCTAGTTCTTCTAACTTCTCTTGAACTTCTTCAAGAGATTTACGACCTAAATTACGCACTTTCATCATGTCTTCTTCTGTTTTTGTAATCAGTTCTTGCACAGTATTGATACCTGCTCGTTTTAAACAATTATATGAACGAACCGATAGATCAAGTTCTTCGATCGTCATCTCTAAAACTTTTTCTTTCTTATCTTCTTCTTTTTCAATCATTATTTCTGTATCTTTTGCTCCTTCAGTTAAGCCAACAAAAAGCATGAAATGGTCATTCAATATTTTTGCAGACAAACTAACAGCTTCTTCAGGACGCAAACTTCCATCTGACCATACTTCTAAAGTGAGTTTATCGTAATTGGTTACTTGACCAACACGTGTATTCTCAACTGAGTAATTAACTCGTGTAATCGGTGTATATATGGAGTCGATAGGTATGACTCCAATCGCTTGATCATCTCTTCTATTTTTATCTAATTGAACATAACCCCTGCCACGTCCAGCAAAAATTCTCATATGCAAACGAGCATCTGCTGATAATGTTGCAATGTGAAGGTCAGGATTTAATATCTCCACATCACTATCAGCACGGATATCCCTCGCATTTATTTTTCCTTCACCTTCAACATCAATCTCAAGAATTTTCTCTTCATCTGAATGAATTCTCAAAGCCAAGCCTTTTATATTGATGATGATCTCAGTCACATCTTCTAGTACACCTGGTACCGTAGAAAACTCATGCAATACGCCGTCTATTTGTACTGATGTCGCAGCAGCACCGGGTAAAGAAGATAATAAAATTCTGCGAAGTGAATTGCCTAATGTTATTCCATACCCGCGTTCTAATGGTTCAATAATGAATTTGCCAAATGTACCGTCTTCACTTATTGTTACCGTTTCAATTTTCGGTTTTTCAATCTCAATCATTACATACATCCTCCATTCCAAACGTCTTTTCTGGATAACTTATTAAAAGATGAGTAGTATGACTATCCTCAAAAAAACATTTATCATTTTACACGGATAGTTAATCCACACTGTGATCCTGAATTAAACGCGACGACGTTTGGGAGGTCGGCATCCGTTATGTGGAACTGGAGTAACGTCTTTGATAAGATTTACTTCCAAGCCTGCAGCTTGTAAAGAACGAATCGCTGCTTCTCTACCCGCACCTGGACCCTTAACCATAACTTCAACTGTTTTCATACCATGTTCCATTGCAGCTTTTGCTGCAGACTCAGCTGCCATTTGAGCTGCAAATGGTGTGCTTTTACGCGAACCTTTAAATCCAAGATTTCCAGCGCTTGCCCATGATATTGCATTTCCTTGCGGATCTGTTATCGTTACGATTGTATTATTAAATGTTGACCGGATATGGGCAACACCAGAGTCAATATTTTTTCTATCTCGACGTTTAGTACGAACTACTTTTTTAGGTTTAGCCATTAACACTAACCTCCTTTATTATTTTTTCTTGTTTGCCACTGTACGACGAGGTCCCTTACGTGTACGAGCATTTGTCTTGGTTCTTTGACCGCGAACAGGCAACCCGCGTCTGTGACGGATTCCTCTATAAGAACCTATATCGATCAAACGCTTAATGTTTAAGGAAACTTCTCGACGAAGATCTCCCTCTACTTTTAACGTTTTATCGATCATCTCTCTAATCTTACTCACTTCTTCTTCTGTAAGATCACGAATACGCGTGTCTGGATTAATTCCAGTTTGTTTAACAATCTTTTCAGCGGTTGTACTCCCAATCCCAAAAATATAGGTTAATCCAATAACAACCCTTTTCTCACGTGGTAAATCTACACCAGCTATACGCGCCATTTTAAGTGTTATGCCTCCTTTTACCCTTGTTTTTGTTTGTGTTTTGGATTTTCGCAAATCACCATAATGTTACCTTTACGACGAATGATTTTACATTTTTCACATATAGGTCTGACCGAAGGTCTTACCTTCATTATGGATCCCTCCTAAATTTTGCTCAATATCATGCTAATTCAACATTGGATCATGAACAACAAAACATATTGGTTGTTCAGCTTATTTATTTAAACCGATACGTTATACGACCTCTAGTTAAATCATAGGGGGAAAGCTCTACAGTAACCTTATCACCCGGCAAAATTCTTATAAAATGCATCCTGATCTTCCCTGATACATGTGCTAGTATTTTATGTCCGTTTTCCAATTCAACTTTAAACATTGCATTTGGGAGTGGTTCCATTACTGTTCCTTCTACTTCAATTACATCTTCTTTGGCCACTTTTAATCTCCTTTCTGATTTACTTCAGTCTTCAATTTGTCAATGAAGCTAGTCAATGCAAATCTCAACTTTCCATTTGTAACTCGGCCTGATTGTTCTAGACTCTCTAAAACAACTTGACTAATAGAATTTTGCAATTGAAGATGAAGGATATTTTTCTTCTTAGGGTGATCAAACTTTCGTTTTTTTCCATCTGCTATCATCACAAACTTAGAATCAATAATAGCTACCACCATTACATATTGATCTAAATCAGTCCCACTAATTACTTGTGCTATTTGACCAAGTTTAGGTTGATTCGACTTTTCCATTCATACTCACCTGAATTCAATCGATTCTGAGGATTCATATTCTATCTTCACATCTTACAAT
>CAMCVV010000063.1 GCA_945881905.1 Paenibacillus alvei | reverse complement strand
TAAACCTTGATAGAGATAACCTCCTACAAAATCTCTAAAGTAAATGTACTTTTCTCCTCTATATTCTTTTCGCAATAGTTTTTCATATTCACTCATTTGTTTCATATGCAATTGCTCCTTTATTTCAATTTTGGATAAGAAGTTAGTATCGTAAACCCTAATTCAGACTTAATGTCTCTGATCAATACAACTATTGAGGTTTCTATATTATATACAAAATTAGTTGTATTCTTCTTGACACCATGTCCGAGAACATAATTATGGGTCCACTCGAAAGGTCTCGATTCCCCATCTTTTACTCTTTTCAACCAATTCTCTATCTTATTTGCATTCACCTTCAAATTAGCTTGAATTGCTTGATCTGCGATTTGTTTGTTTGTATATTTTGTTGCTGATAATATATCTTCTTTCATAACTCTTTCAAGTAATTCCGCATCTGTAGGATCTACATGTTTTTTAAGTGTATGGCCTCCATTAACCCCTTCATACCGTCCGGATATGCCTGCTCCTGTATTCCGTATCTTGAATCCCTGGGTATTTTGTAACTTACTGAGACTAGCGAGCTGGTTTTTACCGGCATTATAGGCCAGGACGCCTGGGATAGCCAATACCCCTGCTCTTGCTAATTCTTCTAATGCCAGTGATCCGAATATAGCTCCACCTACAACTGTCTCTGATGTAGCTAACGCTAATCCGCCTAATCTCGCTGAATTGCGCAATGCTGTGATCATTGCAGGCACGTTTTTAAACGATTTAAGCAAAAACCTGCAAGTATCGCGGCATCGGCATAAGCTTTGCCACGCATATAATAGTAGTTATCTGTATGCTTCGCATGGGGCTTGAAGTAATTGACCAATCCCAAGAAGTAATTATCATCTACACTATCTGTGACACCAGCGGTGAGCATCAGAATGTCTTCACTCGTTAGCTCTTTGGGATTAATGGCTAAGTCTTTATACAGTTTTGTTAATAATTCTGTGGACTTAAGACCAATTGTATATTGGATATTGACAACCTTGATAATCTCACTTATCGACTTCGCATAACCACTGCCTGATTGACTTATTGTCGGATTATAAGCATATATGTTACCACTCGTCCAATTGTCGCCACTAAGTATGAGCTCTTTGTATTGACTATCTGTAGATTTCTTCGCGACGACTTTAACAGGGTTTGTGTTTCCTTCACTCACTCCTCCAAGATCAGACATGTACAAGTCTACGGTAGCTCCATATTGATCTGTTACCGTATATTTGTACCAATCTGGCTTGGTCGTCTCGGTGTATGCCATCGAGTTAGCAGATCGGTTGTACGCTGCATCTCTTGCTTTGATCGTGTAGGTGTAACTTGTATTCGTCGTTAATCCCGTATGGGTGTAGGAAGTACCGGTCACACTTGCAAGCAAGCGATTATCTCGGTAGATGTCATACCCTGTTACTCCGATTCTTAATCATTAATCTTGTCGGAGTATGATCATCTAAAGGCAACAGCACGGATATATGCTGTTGCTACATGTGTTGTGTTTATTTGGTTATACATGGATTGTTACTCTGTATTACCATAAAGTTCTTTTCGTAATTCTGGAGGGAGTTTGTCTGGTGATATATTCGAAGCCCCATATTCACAATCAGTAATGCTTTCAAACCTAAGATTCTTAATCTTTTCCTTTTTAAAGATTTGAACTAGTTTCTTAGTAGTTGTCACAAAATGGTTGCAACCTTCTATGTCTCCCATAAATAAATCTGATCCATCCCACGTGTCGATATCGAATGATACACCTTTGACATATGGAATGATTCCGCCTGCGCGTGTAATATAAGTGATTTGACTTCTGTTGTAATTAAACGGTCCACTTCTACCTGTCACTGCGAACCCATAGTAATCTGGAATGTGTTCATCATTATGACTAAGCACAGTAACTTGATACGTATCCCAGCCCTTGAGGTTATATTTCAACAATACGTTGATCACATTCTCATTGATAATTGTAGTTAATGCGCCTGTCCATATCACATCTCCAGGTACTTTACTGCCTGCATAGTGTTTTACAATCACAGGGGATTTGGGTTTTATTCTCCCATCGCACAGGCCTAACCAACTCTCATTCGTATCAAATGTCCCTCTAAAAGGTCTGTCGCTAAGTGGGTCTCTTATATTATAAAAATCATTTAAATCCATAATCATCGCCTCATTATCTTTTAATAATTAATCTTGTCGGAGTATGATCATCTAAAGGCAACAGCACGGATATATGCTGTTGCTACATGTGTTGTGTTTATTTGGTTATACATGGATTGTTACTCTGTATTACCATAAAGTTCTTTTCGTATTTCTGGAGGAAGCATGTCTTTTCTTATGTTTGAGGCAAGGGTGTCATATTCCGTGATATTTTCAAAACTAATATTCTTAATCTTTTCCTTTTTAAAGATTTGAACTATTTTCTGGGTAGTTTTTACACCATGGGAACACCCCTCTATGTCTCCAATGAAAATATCTGATCCATCCCACGTGTCGATATCGAATGATATGCCTCTAATACGCGGGTAGATTCCACCAGGATATTGTTTGTAGATCACCTGACTATTTTCAGCAGTAAACGGTCCACTTCTACCTGTCACTGCGAACCCATAGTAATCTGGAATGAGTTCATCATTATGACTAAGCACAGTAACTTGATACGTATCCCAACCTTTGAGGTTATATTTCAATAATACGTTGATCACATTCTCATGAATAATTGTAGTTAATGCGCCTGTCCATATCACATCTCCAGGTACTTTACTGCCTGCATAGTGTTTTACAATCACAGGGGATTTGGGTTTTATTCTCCCATCGCAAAGGCCTAACCAGCTCTCATTCGTATCAAATGTCCCTCTAAAGGGTCTATCGCTAAGTGGGTCACTTAGGTCATAAAAATCATTTAAGTCCATAATCATCGCCTCACTATCTTTTAATCATTAATCTTGTCGGAGTATGATCATCTAAAGGCAACAGCACGGATATATGCTGTTGCTACATGTGTTGTGTTTATTTGGTTATACATGGATTGTTAATCTGTATTACCATAAAGTTCTTTTCGTATTTCTGGAGGAAGCATGTCTTTTCTTATGTCTGAGGCAAGGATGTCATATTCCGTAATATTTTGAAATTTAAGATTCTTTATTTTTTCCTTTTTAAAGATTTGAACTAGTTTCTTAGTAGTTTTCACAAAATTGTTGCAACCTTCTATGTCTCCAATGAAAATATCTGATCCATCCCACGTGTCGATATCAAATGATATGCCTGTAATACGCGGGTAGATTCCACCAGGATATTGTTTGTAGATCACCTGACTATTTTCAGCAGTAAACGGTCCACTTCTACCTGTCACTGCGAACCCATAGTAATCTGGAATGTGTTCATCATTATGACTAAGCACAGTAACTTGATACGTATCCCAGCCCTTGAGGTTATATTTCAACAATACGTTGATCACATTCTCATGGATAATTGTAGTTAATGCGCCTGTCCATATCACATCTCCAGGTATTTTACTGCCTGCATAGTGTTTTACAATCACAGGGGTCTTGGGTTTGACTATCCCATCGCAAAGGTCTGACCAACTCTCATTCGTATCAAATGTCCCTCTAAAAGGTCTGTCGCTAAGTGGGTCTCTTAGGTTATAGAAATCAGTTAAGTCCATAATCATCGCCTCATTATCTTTTAATAATTAATCTTGTCGCCATTAATTTTACAAAGTTCACGAGCTTTGTCAAGAATCATTTTCTGGCCTTCAGCCAATTTTCCTGAATTATACAGTTTATCTAGTGTAGATTTATTTTGAACTCGCCATAGCTCCCAATCCAGATTATACGATCTCGCTTCGCTACGGTGCTTGCTTCGTTGTACCCATGACCCATATTTCGGGTCATTAATTGTTAATTTGAATTGTTCAAAGAGATTTTTGTACTTTTGGGGCAAGGTATGATGAGCGTCATATAGCTCTTTGTTCGCGGGAGCACCATACGTTTTTCCTAAATTTTCTCTAAAATTCCTAGAGTTTAGCTTAGGTAATTTAGTTTCTGCTAGTTTCGTTGCTTCAAGAATCCCTTTGGATTTTGTGGCCATGCGGAATGACATTACAGATGCACCGGCAAATCCAGCTGAACTACCCAATGAGATTAACGAGCCAACTGAAACGGTTACACCGATAGGTACTAGTACTCCAGTAGCTGCAACAATATATCCTACGGCAATAGTGACTTCTGCTTGTGCTAACATATAAGCGGAGGCAGAGGCTGATGCACCACTCGCAGTTAGATAAAATCCGTAAAATGCTGCATCCGTAAGTGATTTTCCTGTTATAAAATACGCTTCTTCATAATCCGCTTCAAGTTTTCCCATGGACTGAAATAATCCAAAGAGAAGGTTATCGTCTATGCTTACTTGAATGCCTTGTATAAATTTCGTATAGTTTTCTTCTTCTTCAAAACTCTCAATCTTTGCACCTATTTTACTAAGTACAGTAGTTGCTAATTTAGATTTAATATCATCTGTATTAAGATTTCGAATTGATCTATAGGATATCCCTCCTATTTTTGATTGTGACGAGCTATCGCCACTCTTGACATAAGAACTACCCTCAAAGATATCTTGCCCGTTGTAAGCTATAGTCGCTGTAGAATTCCAATTTCCCGCAATTGCGGTGTAATCAGTAACTGTCGATTCGTTATAAATGACCTTTGCTTTAATAGCACCCGGTGTGACATTGCCGATGTCAGATATATAGATCTGGTAACGATTTCCTTCAGCATCTGTGGTGAGGATGTTGTACCACTCTGGCTTGGTCGTCTCGGTGTATGCCATCGAGTTCGCAGATCGGTTGTATGCTGCATCTCTTGCTTTGATCGTGTAGGTGTAACTTGTATTCGTCGTTAATCCCGTATGGGTGTAGGAAGTACCGGTCACACTTGCAAGCAAGCGATTATCTCGGTAGATGTCATACCCTGTTACTCCGATGTTGTCTGTGGAAGCGTCCCACGTGAAGCTGATGTTATCCCTCGTGATGTCTGAGGTCTGGATATTACTAGGTACAGATGGTGGCTCTGAGTCGACATATACGGTCTTCACAGAAATCGAGTTGGAATACGTGGATTTGTTGCTAGCTCCATCGATCGCGCGAATCGAGTATGCATACGTGGTGTTGCTGGTCAGATTCGTATTGATATACGAAGTGCCATACACCGAGGTAAACAAGCTGCCATTGCGATAAATCTCATACCCTGTTACTCCGATGTTGTCTGTGGAAGCGTCCCACTGTAACCCAATACTGGTTGTCGATACTTTCGTAGTTCGTAGATTCGCTGGTGCTGTCGGTGCTTGCGTATCCCCTGCAGGTACACGCACATAGATGCCAAAGGCACCTGTCGATGACGGACTGTAATGTCTGACTTTCACATAGTACACTTGGCCAGCAGTGAGTGCGTATATGATCTTGAAGTTACGCGTCCCATCGCTATCATCATTGGAAGCTAACTCACTGCCATATGCATTCAAGAGGTAGCCATACACGTCGGTTGTCCCTGTGCTTGTCATCGTATGATTTCCACTTACACTTGCTGTGAAGCGATAGAACTTATGCTCACCTGCATAAGTGATTGCTCCATCCTTGCTCGTTCCTGATGTGATCGTGATCGCACTAGAGGTGGAACTACCACTTCCTGAGTTCGTTCCACTTGATCCACTACCACTTCCGGATCCACTGCCACTGCCAGTTCCCGTTCCAGTACCTGTGGTACTTGCGGGTATGACGGTAATCGCAAATACATCATCATACGCAGTCGTATACGTATCTGGGCAATGGTAACGAATCTTGTAGTTGCCAGGCGTATAAAATGGCGAAGAAGTGTACGTGATATAGGCACCATTGCCATTCACCGGGGAATAGTTCGTCGTCCGATATACACTCCCTGAGTAATTCTCCTCTGTGACACGACATGAAGCATGCGGACTATTGAATCCAGCACGAACTTCAGCAGTTTGTCCTGCGGTAATCGTCTGGTTATCTCCATATAATTTGTAAGACATCGCTACAGTTCCGTTGACACCTGCATCAGGTCCGACGAATTCGACTTGGGAATGTCCTTCTTCGTCTAACTTCAATTGGCTATTCAGATTCTCTAGCGAATTCGTAGCTTGGAGCCGTCCCCACCCATAGCTAGTTCTTGCTGTATCAGGCATCGGTACAGCAGACTTCAGCAGTACAGCTCGTAATTCATCGAGCTCGATGTCAGGTCTTGCTTGTAATAATTGGGAAGCTACGCCTGCGACAAGTGCTGATGCAGCAGATGTACCGTCTACGCGAAGTAACTGATTGGACTTGCCTGTCACTTGTACGGACACCCCAGGCGCGACGAGGTCGAGTTCGTCTCCAGCATTGGAGAAGCTAGCGACTTTGCCAAGGTTATCTACCGCACCAACAGCAATCACTTGGCTATAACGAGCTGGATAGTGAATGCGACTCGCGCTATCATTTCCAGAAGCTGCGACGATGAGAATTCCTTGACGATATGCTTCACTGATCACATCCTCGAGAATCTTCGAGTATTCAAAGCCACCAAAGCTCATCGAAATCACTTGAATGTCATGTGCGATCGCCCACTCGATACCTTGAATGATGCTACTGTAGTAGCCTTTGCCATCTTGATCCAATACCTTGACTGCATATAGTTTAACACTTGGTGCAGCTCCGACAAATCCTCGATTGTTCTTTAAGGAAGCAAGCACACTTGCCATAGCAGTACCGTGACCGTTGTCATCTGAATAGCTCGTTACACCATCCACAAAGGAAACCCCACCCGCGATGCGAAGATCTGTGTTCGAGGCATCGATACCGGTATCGAATAAAGCAACTTTCACACCTTTGCCGGTATAGCCTTTCTGATGAAGGATATAGGAATTCACTTGCCGTATATTGTCCGGAATGATATCTGCAGATTTCTGTACGACTCCATCTTCTTCAATAAGTTCCACATCTTTCGATTGTTGTAAGGCGTTGATTTCATGATCTGTAAGATTACCTTGACCTATGATGTCTTGGAACACGCTTGTAGTCGGTAGGAGGTTCGCTCCTAAGACTGGATCACTCGTGCTACTTCCACTAGGCATAGATCGAGTAACCGTTGAATTCACAGTGCTTTCTTTGTACTTCACAAGTACTTTCTTCTTGATAGCTAGTGAGGAATTCTCACTACTTAATCCGGTGATTGCAGTTGTAACCATTTCACTGGTAAACGCTTTGACAGATTCTTCTGTTTGCTCTGCTACTTGTTGTAACGTGTGTGTCTCCGCACTTACCGTAAGTACCGGAATACAACCTAAAACTACGGATAACACCACACAAATCATTTTTTGACTAAAACGCATTTCCCTAATCTCCTCCTCATAACGAACATAAAAAAGCACCTCGAGATATCGAAGTACGAGGATTAGAACATGTGCACAGTTTCAGCGAACGCTTAACTTTAGAGCAAGCCCATTTATTTCCATCCACATACGGTTTACAACTCGCGGGCTTGTCTTGTTGTTTGATTTATATATATTACCAATTATTACACAATTATGCAATTAGTTGACATAAAAAAGACACCTATCCAGCTAACCGAGGTGAACAAACTGCCATTGCGATCTACTTTATTCTTAATATCTCCTGTTATCATCTGCCATCGTTCCCTTCCCATATCCAATATCAACATCGAATATCGTGTCATCTGCGCTCGTTCGCCTGTCCAACCATTGAAATCACCAAGCACTTTCACTTCGCTAGCATGTGGAGCCCACACCGCGAATGTTACACCTGAGGAATCGCCGACTTGAGTCAGATGAGCTCCTAGGAAACGATAACTGTGATAACACGTGCCTTCATGAAATAAATACAAGTCCTCTTCACTAGGAAATGAGCTGATCATGTGGGAAACCTCCTCTAGGGGGAACTTGAATGTTACTCTATTATCATACTTTAACTTGCATCATGAATTCTCTTGGTAGATGATGTTAATTAGTGTCTGTTGAAATGCTAAAAATATGTGTTAGGAAGAAACATGAAAATTGATGTAAACTACATATAACCACATTGCTACTTTTTAACAAGGCGCTAATACTTAATACGACGCTACTCCTTACCAACGAGCATTCAATTCGATAACATCAAAGGACGGGACAACACATGTTACTAGCAAATGGATGGCAAGATTATGAACTATTAGATACCGGAGATGGTGACCGTCTAGAAAGATGGGGCAACTACATCTTGCGTCGACCTGACCCCCAAATTATATGGCCGATTGAGCAAAATCATTCCGATTGGCAAAAAGTTGATGCCCACTATGTGCGCAGTTCATCAGGTGGTGGCCAATGGAATTACCGTAAGAAGCTAGCTGATCGCTGGATATTGAAATATGACAACAAATTAACTTTCAACATCAAACCAACGAACTTCAAACATATGGGCTTATTTCCCGAGAAAGCTGTGAATTGGGACTGGATAATCGAAGCGATATCACAAGCAGGTCGACCGATTCGCGTATTGAATTTGTTCGACTATACAGGAGGAGCAACTGTAGCTGCCGCGTATGCTGGTGCTAGCGTATGTCATGTAGACGCTTCGAAAGGCGTCGTCAGTTGGGCGAAAGAAAATGTCCAATCGACAGGACTTCCCGATACATCCGTGCGATACATCACAGAAGATGTATTCAAATTCGTCCAACGAGAAATACGAAGAGGCAGTTAATACGATGCGATTATTATGGATTCGCCAAGTTATGGGAGAGGTCCTGAAGAGGAAGTTTGGCGTCTCGAAGAAAATCTATATCCATTTGTTCAGATATGTGCGAATTTATTATCGGCAAAACCTTTATTATTTCTCATCAATTCGTATACGACAGGGATATCTCCAACGATGTTAAAAAACATCATCCAGCTCACCATATCAGGGAAATATGGAGGTGCGCTAACTCAAGGGGAAATCGGCTTACCGATTACGCATAGCCAGATGGCATTGCCTTGTGGAATATTCGCGCGTTGGGAGGCTGAACGCTAAGTGAGTGATGACATGAACATCTCCGTCCTATATGAAGATAATCACTTGTTAGTTGTCGTCAAACCATGCAATATGCCGACTCAAGCAGATCAATCATTCGATATCGACCTCTTGACGCACCTGAAAGAAGAACTGAAATACAAATACAACAAACCAGGTAACGTATACCTGGGTTTGGTTCATCGCTTAGATCGACCTGCTGGTGGCGTGATGGTTTTTGCTAAGACGTCGAAAGCTGCTTCGCGCTTATCTGATATGATACGCAATCATCAATGGTCGAAAATATATATAGCTGTCGTGCATTGTACACTTGCTGCACCAACAGGTCGCTTGACGCATCGCTTGTCCAAAGAAATGGTTAATAAGCAGATCGTTGTGTATCCTCCTGAACCATCACATTCACAACATATATCGAATTCACAAGAAGCATGGCTCGATTACGAGGTGCTAGCGACATCAACTGATCAAGCGCTTAGTTTCGTTCGCATTCATTTGGGCACAGGTAGAAAACATCAGATTCGCGTACAATTTGCTGCCATTGGTCAGCCGCTTTGGGGCGATCAACGTTATGGTCAGCATATTAACCGCAGTGGCCAACAGCTTACCTTGTGGTCATCGGAGATTGCTTTCGAACATCCCACGTGCGGTGATCGTATGCAATTCCACGCGCACCCTCCTAATCAATTTCCATGGACATTATGGTCGTCGCGATAAAATACTTTGCCACATAAATAAATCAAAAATTGTTGGTTATGTGGATCCATACCACTCTGCGATCATATTGATCTCGTTTACGCACAATAAGCGGGTTTTTTTCCATACGATCCAAAAGCGTCGTAACAGCAGCAGCCGTTATCTCTAGATATTTGATTAAATCAGATGGTTTCATGGGATGTTGCGTATGTATGATTTCTAAGGCGTTCAATTGACCTTCTGTCAAAGTTGGGGATAACTCCGTCTCCAGCTTCAATTTATAATCTTTAGTAAACTTATGTATCATTTGCCGAATTCATTGGCATACATGATGAGATCAACTCTTTACTTTTATTTGCCCCAACAAATGAAAAGTCATACATCTAAACGTTTTAGATGTATGACTTATGGGAGATCCATGTCATAGACGTCTATTCCTTAGTTGATGGTCTAGTAGTCAATAACAACTTGCTTATTTCTCGTATTCATACAATTCAGTGATTAGCGCTTTTCGATCAAACGTAAGTTTATTGAATTTGTCGACCGGCACATGGTAGAAATTGCCTTGAACATTGCTTTTCATTCCTGTCGAGATGCCGATAAGTTCCCCTTTATGATTCACAACTGCATCTCCTGGTGAAGTGATTGCTGTCGAGTGAATGTAAGATGTATTTCTTACGTTTTTGTTCACATGACTAATAACTCCTGGGAAAAGGTTCATTGCAGATTTGTCAGGTGTACTTATGCCATATACTTTTTGACTGTCCTTCAGTGTTTTTGAGGTGCCTAGTTTTACTGGAGTAAGTTCACTTGAATCATCGATCTTGATGGCTGCCAAATTATGAGCAGCATCGTAATCAACAACTTCTGTTACCTTATATTCTTTACCATTGTTTAGCGTTACTTTGGCATAAACTACTTGTGCCGATGACTTCAAGAAGTTATAACTGGTTACAATCTTACCGTCTTTGCTTACGACAATGCCATTGCCAGCATCTAGTCGATTATTGTTTTTATCAAATGTTTCAATTCTCACAACAGCTGGACTTACTGCGTCATATATTTGTTTTTGAAGAGCCTCTTCTTGCGTTGCATCAATGATCACATTTGTTTTACTGTTTGTTAACCGGAACCCATTTTTATTATCAAAAGATACATCCAAGCCTAGCTCCGTAATTCCATAGCGCCAAGTCATCGGCATATACGTGATGTTACGAAATAATAAGAACGGATAATCTTCTTTTTCTTGAACTACTTTTTTCTGATTGATGTATATATTGAATATCGGGAATGTCGCTTGATATTTTTGCGTTGTCGAATTCGTTACTCCACGATCTGACACTAAGTCAAGTGGTCCCGATTGGTTATTATCAATCGATAATCCATCTTTAGCACTCCATTTCAAGTCCATCCCTAATGCATTGGAATAATTATACGTGAGTGGGAAATAGATCATATCGTTGTGAACAATTAAAGGGTATTTTTCTTTGGTATTATCTACTTTGACTTGATTCACCGTAGTTTCAAAACTTGGTATACTTACTTGTACCGCGCCTCCTGGTTTAAACGTATTCGCAAAGCCCGTTGGAACATAAAACAAACTAAGTACAATCATGATGATACACAGTTTTTGTTTCATTTTAATTCCTCCAATTCCAAATTAAGTAAATTTATTATGCTTCAAAATAATACCATATCCCCTTTGCCTGTGCAACGGTCTGATCAGACTATCCTATATAGAACCTAACTTCCTCGTGTGTGTGTGGCTTCGCAATAACATTAACATCATAAATAACATCATAAATAACATAATCATTGAAGTTCATCATCATGCAATCATCATATAATCATCTGTGCATAATCATCTGCACGTAGTCATCTACATCGCTGATAACGTGGTGATAATATGAAAG
>CAMCVV010000062.1 GCA_945881905.1 Paenibacillus alvei | reverse complement strand
ACAACCGCAGTAAAGATAATGAACTTATAGGCGAGCATATACCAACGGGCATATTTATTAACGATGACGGTGAATTTTTCGAACCAGACATAATTATTAACGAAGACGAAGAATAATTACGTTTCAAAAAACACAGGATAGCCTGTGTTTTTTTGCTTAAAGGCATAAAAAAAGAGCCGAAGCCCTCTTGAATTCTTCTTCGTCTTCTTTTGTGCCGCCGATCAAGCCTTTTTCAAGTGTGGTTACTTTCAACTCGAAAACGTTCACTAATGCCAGGTTGTTCGTATCCACAGATCATGATGTGCCGAATCGTTTACCCTCGACTTACTGCTTGTCTTGCACTAATCACTGCAAAAGATATCGTAATTCCGCACAATAGGGTAATCGCAATAATTGCTCCGAATAGAGGTTGGAATTCCCATCCCTTGAGCAATACAGATCGCATACCTTCGAATATATACGTCGTGGGATTAATCGTAGCAGCTACTTTCAACCATTTGGCTTCAATCAGTTCCATAGGTACAAAGGTTGAACTCAGAAATATTAATGGGAAAAAGATGAATGTACCGGATTGCGCAGCTTGAGCATTCTTACTTCTTAGCGCGAAAGCCACCGAATAACCAGCAAATCCTAAGCCAAACCCTGCTGCAAGAATGATAACCACAAGTACACCTAGGAAGCCTGCAGCTACGTGCAGTCCCATAAAAAAAGCTATGATGAGGATCAGTATGGTTTGTAACAATAATTGCACCATACCAGCAAGCATAGGTCCAAGAACGATTGCTAACCGTGAAGTAGGAGTAAGTAATAATCGAGCGAAATACCCACGTTCAATATCTGAAATCAGTGCTTGTCCTGCTCCTCCTGCTCCTCCGATCGCACCACTGACGATCGATACCGGTAAGATGAAACCGAGATAACCCCCACCTTCAAATGCAGGTAAGGAAGCAATTCCACTCAATCCGGCTTGATAGACAAGTAAGAAAAACGAACTGATCACTAAATTCGGAATAAATGTAAATGGATTCCGTAAGGTACCTACTATACTTCGTTTAAATAAAAACCAGGTATCTCGGACAAATCCTCCGCTTTGATTCATGGGTCCTTACCTCCTTCTCGAATATGTATTTAATTGGAATGGACTTCTTCAGCTGTCACTTGAAGGAATACTTCATCAAGCGTCGGCTGTGATACACTCAGATGTACTAAAGTGATCATGTCACGGTCTAATATGCGTACAATTTCAGGTAATACTTTTGATCCATTCTCAACATAGATTTTTAAATGATTTTTACTGATGCGTTCATTTTTGGAAATGGGCTGTAAAAGCAGTCCGGCTCGCTGGGCAGCAGCTTCGTCCACAAGTTCAATATCAATCACATCCATCCCAATCTTCGTCTTCAACTGTGTGGGGGTTCCTGTAGCCACAATTCGTCCCGCTTGAATGATGGCAATCCGATCACTGAGTTGATCCGCTTCTTCGAGATATTGAGTTGTCAAGAATATGGTTGTGCCATTTTGTTTATTTAATCTCCGCATTTCATCCCATATCGCAATACGATTCATAGGATCCAAACCCGTTGTAGGTTCATCGAGAAACAATATACTTGGACTATGCACTAAACTAAGGGCAAGATCGAGTCTTCTTCGCATACCACCTGAATATTTACCGACCCTACGATTGGCATCATCCTGCAAATTGATCAGTTCTAATAATTCATTTGCTCGTTGTTTCGCGTGTTTATTCGAAAATCCGAACAATTTGGCTTGCAGTTCGATGAGCTCTCTCCCTGTTAACACAGGATCAATTCCTGTATCTTGCAAAGCAACTCCCATCACTTGACGAACGCGAGTAGGCTCTTTGTCAACATTGAATCCAGAGATGAAAGCCGTACCTGAAGTGGGTCGCAGTAAAGTCGTCAACACTTGAATCGTTGTAGATTTCCCTGCACCATTGGGACCGAGAAAAGCAAAAAACTCACCTTCGGCAACTTGGAAGGTGACGCCTTGAACTGCTTTCACATCACCTTTGAAAGTCTTCACTAAATCATACACTTCAACGGTTCCTTTTGACATAGTACACACCTTTCTAGATTTAGTTATGATATTCAATTGCATGATCAAATTCCTCAATGTCATAGGCATACACATGCATGTGATGTAGATCAATTTTATTTAAGAACTCGATCTGGTCTGTAAGAAGGGGGATATCTTCTTTTTGTGCTGTAAGGATAAGTTCTGTTTCGATGGGATCAAAGCTTTCACCAAACTCTTCATTTTCTAATGCATAAATGACGGTAATGATTACTTTTTCGCCGATGAGTATGGGTGGACTCTTCTTCCAAGGTCTCATCAATGCCCGCTCAAGTTTCTTTTTGTTGAATGATTCTTCGAAATATGCAATTAAATCACCGATTTTTCTTTTGACTTCGGTATCTTCCTCATGGTTGGATAAGATTTGCTCTTCGAGATCAATCACTTCATACAATTCTTCGATCGTCGTATAAGGAATGATGTATTCCACGGGATCGTCTGGAGTAAGTAATCGTCCATGAACAGCAAGCATAATTGCTTCAATAACAAAACGATGCGACACAGACAAGCCTCCTATTCGAATATAATGAATCCATAATTATTTCGCTTTATGATGGCAAATTCCTGCATAGAGGTCATATTGAATTGGTTGTGTATCCTGTAAGATTTCCTTCCATGGTGATTTAATGACAATAAGAAAACGATACCACTTAGAACATTTTTTTACAATGTTTTCTTATTTGTGTGAGCACAGTCCGATATGTTACATGAAGTTCACAGGCTATCTACATGCAGAAACACCCCATATCGATCCCATAGGAACGACTTGGGGTGATGCATTAGGAGAAGATGGTTATCTTACCAAGCACTGCCTCCATATAGAAATCGATACGTCCATGCACCTTCAGTGAGATCATCCAATCGCACTCCTCCGGAATCCACAGAACGCGTATTGATCATTTTGCCGTCACCGAGATAGATGCCTGCATGCGTTATCGTTTCTGTGAATGGATTAACGCTTGTATAATCAGTTGATCTATACCCGCGATAAGCCATGAAGAACACAAGATCTCCGCGATTGAGCTGTCGCCAATCAGTCGAATAATTCCCTAGACTCAGTACCCTATTGCCTTGAGCTCTCGAGTCACTTGGCAGGTAGATCGGTGATGAATCCCAGAATGATTGCTGAATGAAATCCGAACAATCAAAAGTAGATGTTTCTAGACGATCCGAACCGAGTACATATGGCGTTCCCATATAACGGAATGCATGAGATAGCATTAATTCAATTTGTTCATTACGAGGTCGAACAATTTTCTCGATAGAGAAATCAGTAGCGAGATATTTCTCGTTTGCACTCACATACCCTTGATTGAACGTTTGATCTTGTACTTTATACCAATTCTCATTTATTTTTTCGAGGACAAGTAGGGATTCCCCTGGATACAGCTTTCGAATCGAACTTGAATTGACATTAGGTAATATGCGGAAATTCACTTGTGCAATCACTTCAGCGTTGGCATAAGCTCGAACATAGGTTTTATTTGTCGTCACATACCCAACATTTCCATATACATCTCGAATCTGATACCAATATGGATTTATTTTAGCATTTATTGAAAAAATCTCTGTTTTTTTGAGATATCGAATGAAACTGCTACTAGACTTCGCTTCGACACGCATGCTGACACTTTGTACGGTATACCCTTTTGTCAGATCACTTGGCTGACTACTCGCATAAGCTGGAATCAATGAAACCAGTAAAAGCATCGTCCAAAAGAGCATGATGAATTTTTTCAACAGACTCGCCTCCCAATAATGATTTGTGGTATCTATTATCATTATAGGTGCTGAATATCGTGTCGAATATAGGCGAATGGTAGCGTTTTATCTGGTTTATTATGCAACTTTTGGCCTATGGACATGCTGTATAAATTTGTTAATTTCTAGAACTTACGTCAAGTAATGCATTAACGGTTGTGATCTAACAGTTGTGAGAAGATAGGATCACTCCTATGATTCGTGTAACTTGATGTCAATCTGAGCACTCTTGGAAAAGAACACGTGGAACAACGGATCATTCTTCAATTTTACATTACATAGTTTCATGCGGCTTTCTTCCATCTCAACCACTTGCCAATTCTCTAGATCAATAGCGGCTTGTGAAGCCAAAAATGCCGGGTATTGTTCAGTTGCAGTTTCGAGGCGATCCCAATATTTGACGCCATAATACGCTAATTGATAGTGATTCACTAACATGCATGTATAGATCTGTAATGTCGACGTATGTTGCAGAACGTATGTCATTGGACTCCTCCTCGATCTCTTGACTTGACGTGTAACGCAAAAGTCACCTTCACTCTTGCAGAGCGAAGATGACTTTTGCATGATGGCATCAGACCCTTATAGTAAAGGACTATCATGCTTCGCTTTCAGAATATTCCAACGACGCTCTACTTCAATCGTAAAAGAGTGTAAGAGATCTGCATGTTCTGGTTTAGTCATATGTTTTGTTTTGCCCATTGTTTTTAACCAATCGGACAAAGGTACTTTTTTATTCTTCTCTTCTGGATTGTACGTAATGTTTGTGACGCCTTTCTCAACTTCATATAAAGGAAAGAAGCAAGAGTCGACAGCTGCTCCTACAATATCTGAACCATCTTGATCTTCAGACAACCAGTTCAACGGACATGCAATCAAGATTTTCCCATAAACGAGTCCTACATGTTGTGCATACCACTGAGCTTTGGCTGCTTTCTTCAAAAGATCCTGAGGATATGCTTCTGAACCTGTAAACACATAAGAAATATGAGTAGCTGCCATGATTTGAGCTGTATCTTTGTGTTGAAATAATTTACCTGCTTGGTGAGAACCAACATTCGATGTCGAGGTTCTATGACCGATAGGTGTGGAATATGATTGCTGAGCACCTGTGTTCATGTATCCTTCATTGTCATATTCCAAGATCACCATGCGATGATTCCGAAGAGCTGCGCCAATCGCAGGTCCCATTCCGATATCCATTCCACCATCACCTGTAATCATGACGAAGGTGAAGTCATCTTTAAGATGGTATTGTTCTAATTCTCCACGACGCTTACGTTCCCAAAACATCTCAACGACACCTGATAATGTAGCTGCGCCGTTATTGAATAAGTTATGAATATACGTAGCTTTATGAGAAGAATACGGATATCCTGTCGTGACGACCATTGCACAACCTGTGTGGAAGAGAGCAACGATGTCTCCTTCTATACCTTTGAAAAACAATTCCAATCCAGAAAATATACCACAACCCGGACAAGCGCCATGACCTGGTGCAATTCTCTTGGGCTTCTTCGTTAGAGCGCGAAGAGGTGGAATACGTACATTCAGCTTACCTGTTTCTTCATCAGGCGTAACTGTGATCAGGCCTGTTTTTAAATCTTCATAGTTCATTGGATTTAAAACACGTTGAGGTGATTTGGATGGATCACCAATGGTGTGACCATAATAATCAAAAGGAATTTCGACTTTGCCTTTATGCATCGCATCAATCGCAAATTCAAACAAACGATGACCATCTTCTGCGTAGAAATCTTTACCACCAAGTCCATAAATCCGGCTGATCACTTGAGTCGTGTGATTGCCTTCTGTGAATAAAGCTGCTTTAATTTCTAAAACCATATTACCACCATGAGCACCATAGGAATCTGCTCTGTCGCCTACCGTTACTGCTTTGATATGTTGGAGTGCTTCTGCGATTTGTTTGGCAGGGAAAGGTCTTATCATATTAGGTGCAATAGAACCTGCTTTGATTCCTTGTTCACGCAATTGATCGACAACATCTTTAATAATTTCTGAAGCAGAATTCATAAGGAAAACAGCTACATCCGCATCTTCCATCCGATAGAGATCAAGCAGTGGGTATTCTCTACCCGTTAATTCTGTATATTCTTTGCTTATTCGCTCAAATACATGCTCAGCATTATACATCGCTACAGATTGTTGATAACAGTTATTAATAAAATCCGGTTCATTCATGTAAGGTCCAACTGTGATCGGATTATTTCGATCTAATGTATCAGGAATAACTGGTTTTTCGCCAATGAAGCTTTGCACATCTGCACGATGAGCAAATGTTTGAACTTTACGTTTTTGGTGAGAAGTGAAGTAACCGTCAGAAGCTACGAGAACAGGTAACTGTACTTCTGGATCTTCAGCTAGTTTAATCGCCATAATATTCATATCATATACAGCTTGAGGATCTCTGCACATCAGTATTGGCCATCCCGTATTCAGTGCATAATAGAGATCTGAATGATCTCCGTGTATATTCAGTGGCCCTGATACAGAGCGGCACACCAGATTCATCACCATAGGAAAGCGAGTTCCTGATTGGACAGGCATTTGTTCGATCATATACAAGTAACCATTGGCACTAGTCGCATTAAATACACGTCCACCTGCTGTCGATGCGCCATAGCATATTCCTGCAGAGCCATGTTCACCATCCGCTGGTATTAACACCACATCATGTTGGCCATTGGATTTCATGAGATCGAGGAATTGAGCTACTTCTGTAGAAGGGGATATCGGGAAATACCCCATAATATGATAGTTGATTTGATGTGCTGCATAAGCAGCCATTTCATTGCCTGATTCATACACCATGCGTTGTTCTACTTTTGTTTGTCCGAGTTCCCTTTTTATATCAATAGCCATACGAGTATCCCACCTTTCTCCACGGTATTTTTATTTTACATATAAATCAAATTTATGCGGCACTCGATTTTGATCGGCATAACCATCTTGTTCTCTTTCTTTGGATAAAGCATCGGTGGGGCATGCTAAGACACATTTCAAGCAACCTTTGCAGTATTGATAATCGATCCCTTGAAGAAACATTTGGGGTCTTCCTTTTTTGTCGGGTTGCTCTTCCCATACAAAACAAAAATCAGGACAAACGGTATCGCATGCAGCGCAGTGAATACATTTATCATCAGCAAAATGAGGCATCATCCCACTTCGGGAGATACTCAGATTCTTCAGTATACTATTTCCAGGATTCGTAATTGTCCCACCAATCGGCTGTGTGCCATACCCTAAAACAGGAGTGTCAAATCTGACAAACGCAGGCATGGTTTCATCTTTGGGCAGTTCGAAGTTCTCGAACTTAACTTCCGAATAACCGCGATCAAAAGTACGTAGTGCAGGTTGCACTGCTTGTGGGTATTTCTTCTCTAGTGATTTGCGAATAACACCTTTCATCGCTTCAGGATCCAAAAAGTCACATAAGCGAAATAAAGCACCGAGCATAGCCATATTTACTTTGTTTTTCTCATCTAGTGAAATACCAATTGCGTCAATTACTGCAATTGTACCTCCATGCATGTTTAACTTTTCTTTTAATTCTTTAGGAGTTTTGGTAGAGTTAACCAAAACTACACTGTCTTCATAAATTCCGCTAATGACATTAATTGTTTTCGATAAGGATTCATGGAAAACTCCAACAACATGAGGACGTTCAACAGGGGAAGTATCTCTAATATTTGTACTCATATCACAAAAACGGATGTTTGCTTTAACAGCAGATCCTTTTTTTTCTGAACCATATGAAGAAAAACTAACACCATTTAAACCTACACCCACAACTCCTGCTTCTGCTAGCATCTTCCCTGCAAGATTTGCGCCAAGGCCTCCAATGGATTCTAGTCTTATTTCAAAAAATCCAAGATCATTTACTTTGGGTAACTTAACCATCTTCTCTCTCCCTTCGAATCCTTGTTCGACAATTCGGCTAATTTTAAATACGATTTAGTCCTTTATGATATTGTAGCAAGAAACATGGTTCATAGCAAAGAGTTTTGTCATTTCTATGTATTAATATATGATAAATCGATGTAAGATTCAATTCTTATATAATTGATATGATCTCATAAAATAAGGAATATGATGAGACGAGTTCTGCGAAAGAATCCATTGATCATAAACCTCAGATTTGATTCACTACTCGCGAATCATAAGGGAAAATTAAGTTGTTCTCTTTCGTGGTCAGTGCTCTTGCCGAAATATCTAATTGAATCGTGCCATCGACAATTCCCCATATGCGCGATGCGTAACGAACAGCTAAATTAAGCTGATTAAGTACACAAATCACTGTCATGCCTTGGTCTCTTGCTAGTGCTCTTAAATCATTCATCACGATTTCAAGTGATTTGGGATCTAAGCCTGTTACCGGTTCATCTGCAAATAAGACTTGTGCCCCTTGAATTAATGCTCTAGCAATCGCAACGCGTTGTTTTTCCCCACCGCTTAAATCTTTAATTTTGAGATGACCTTTATCAAGCAATCCCACATTTTCTAGATAATCCATGCCAAGGACATGCTCATTTCGAGAAAGAGACGATGTGATGAAACGCTTGATCGGATTTTGAATGAATCGTCCTTTGAGTACGTTTTTGATTGCACTTTTATTTTGATAGAAGAATGGCTTTTCTTCGAGCAAAGCGAATTCTTTGGACAAACGGTAACGATCTATCAGAGATGAATGATTGTAGCGTTTCTTATTATAGATCAATTCACCACTAGACCATTTCTCTTTGAAACTCAGACATCGCAATAAAGTGCTTTTACCACTTCCGCTTGCTCCGATGATTGCAATAAATTCACCTTTCTCAGCTTTACAATCAATTGAGGTTAATACTTGTTGATGGGGAGGATAACTTTTACTCAGATTCTTGACGATCAACATGGTCGATTCTCCTCAGTTATAGGGTTCACTCTGAACATGAACTAGGTGGTGCTGAAGTACCTGTTTCGACATGTATTTTCTCGGAGATGGTATCACGTATAATGGACATAACCAATTGCAACAAATAATTAATATCTTCTTGTGTTTGCTTGAATTCACTTACAACCGGAATCGCATCAAGTTCATTTTGCAAAACTTCTATTTCTTGCACTATCTTTTCAACCATTTTTTCATTTTTGAACGATTCGAAAGCTACGATTTCTTTTTGCTTTTTTTTGATTGCACTAATCAAAGATTGAATGTGTGTGTGATGTTCAATTTGTTTCTCTGCTTTTTGATAGATCTGAACTTCATTCGAAGTTGAAAGTAACTCCGCTAGTTCTTTGGTTTTGGAGAAAATGTCTTCACGTACGATAAGCTCGGAATTCGAAAAATGTTCAATTTGTTTGAAGGTATCTGGTGCTTGATGTTGAGGATTAGTCATAGGTATGTTCACTCTCCGATTATTCATTACGTACTTGTATTCATAAAGCGAGTTCCACTTCGATTTCGACTCGTTCTCCTTTGAGGATCCACGTTTGCGCATGCGTGACTTTGACTAGAACCTGTTGACCCACTAAGGAAACTGGACCTGTGAAGTGAATCAACTTATTTGTTCGTGTGCGACCACTTAAGACGTGCTCATTGGTTTTACTTTCCCCTTCCACCAACACTTCAACCATGTGTCCAAGAAGATTTTCATTACTCATCTTGCTTAGCATGTTGATCATTTCATTGAGTTGTTGCAAGCGGTGTTTCTTGGTCTCTAGGGAAATATTATCTTCCATATCTGCTGCAGGTGTGCCTTCGCGTGGTGAATAAATGAAGGTGTATGCAGAATCAAATCCCACTTCTTTCACTAAAGATAACGTATCTGCAAATTGCAATTCCGTTTCACCGGGAAAACCCACAATGATATCTGTAGTAATCACGACATCCGGTATGGCTTTTTTTATCTTGGTGATCAGTTCGAGGTAATGTTCGCGCGTGTATTTACGACTCATTTTTTTGAGAATTTCTGAATTCCCTGATTGCACTGGCAAATGAATATGTTCTACAAGATTCACCTTTTTGCTCAGTACAGCAATTAATGAATCATCGAAATCCCTAGGGTGAGATGTCGTAAAGCGAACTCGCGGAATATCGATCTTCTGCATATCCTGCATTAAGTTAGCAAATGTATACGTTAGATGTGTAAAGTCTTTTCCATATGCATTCACATTTTGACCGAGTAGTGTAATTTCTTTAAATCCTTGTCTAGCTAAATCTCGAACTTCAGCTATCACATCTTCAGGAAGTCGACTTCGCTCTTTCCCACGTGTGTAGGGAACAATACAATAGGTACAGAATTTATCGCAACCGTACATGATATTTACCCAAGCTTTGATCCCTTGGCGCTTCTTAGGTAAATTCTCAATGATATCTCCTTCTTTGGAAAATACCTCAATCACGATTTCTTTACTCCAATAAGCTTCTTTAAGTAAAGAAGGGAGTCGATGAATATTATGTGTACCGAAAATCAAGTCCACAAAAGGATGTTTCTGAAGGATCCGGTTCACAACCGCTTCTTCTTGGGACATACATCCACACACGCCCAAGACAAGCCCAGGTTTTTGAGCTTTTAACGCTTTCAAGTGACCTAATTCTCCAAATACTTTGTCTTCTGCATTTTCACGAATGGCACATGTATTTAACAAAATGACATCGGCTAGTAATTTATCTTCCGTCGGCTGATAGCCCATAGCTTCAAGTAAACCTTGCATAACTTCCGTATCATGCTCGTTCATTTGACATCCGTATGTCCGAATCAAATAAAAACGATGTGCACCGAATTGTTGTAAGTCAGGATCCATCGAAAAATCATAATTCACTTGTATGGTTTCTTTACCTCTTTGTTTAGCATCAGCTAATGAAGGAGGTTGGAAATATGAAGATAAGTCTATGTGGGGTTTCGTCGTTTTCGACATCTGTATTACTCCTTTGAACGAAGAGAATCCGCGATACATACGTCTGTATCTGATGGTTAACAACAACAGTATATCATTAGTCGAATGATTATACCAACATACATTCAAAGTCACACATTAAGAATTTCTGCCCAATCTCCAGTTCTTACACCTGCAGCATTTGCTTCATCGGTATCGATATGCATGTCTAAGGCATAATGCTCAGATACTCGTGCGATGACATCATCGAAAATCAATGGTCGCTCGCCATGAAGTTTAACTTGCAGGATTTGTTTATCACGTATCCCCCATGTAGCAGCGTCCTCGGTATGAAAGTGAATGTGTCGCTTAGCGACAATGACACCCTGCATGATGTCGATTTCACTGTAAGGACCGACCAAAGTAACACCAGGAGTCCCATCGATGTGTCCAGATTCCCTTACAGGTGGTTGAATTCCTAGGAAGTAGGCATCCGTGCGCGAAATTTCGATTTGAGTGATACCGCGAGCAGGCCCCAAAATCCGTACTTTGTCGAATTTACCTTTGGGTCCTCTGATCTCCACGGTTTCTTGAGCTGCATACTGATGAGGTTGTGATAAGTCTTTCAATACATGTAAGCGATAACCTGTTCCGAACAATTGTTCAATATGTGCAAGCGATACATGGATATGGCGAGCAGATACGCCTATAGGTACTTGGTTCAATGGACAACTTCCTTTCTTAGATGAGCTTCCTGTGTGTAATTAATCAAAAAAACATATGGATTTCCCATATGTTCTTCCATCGGTATTGATTATTTAAATTCAGCAAGCAGTTTAGTGAATTCTTGTTCAGTGATGTTGATGTTTTGCTTCGCAAGCGCTTCTTCTTTGAATCCAGATATCAAGTGCTCATAGCTTTTCCTTGTCTTATCTTGATAGATGAGACCTGTTAACATCCCAT
>CAMCVV010000061.1 GCA_945881905.1 Paenibacillus alvei | reverse complement strand
AGCAGGTACAGCCTCTCGCACCGCAACCCAAAAAACCTTCTACATTCCAAAGTTTGATAGAATTCGCACAAAATGTGACTACGAAAGCCCCTGAAGACCAAGTAGCACTTTCGGATAAAGCACCTTCAACGTTACCTGTCATCGAAGATTCTACTAGACCCGTGATTCGAGATTTCCAAGAAGTCGTTCATCAAGAAATGAACTCAGATGTGAGCAATCATGCTTCATCACCTATGGCAACATCAGCACTTCATCCAAAAAATAAATCGTCTATGGAACATAACGAAGATCCAACTGATCTTGCCTTCTCACCGTCTTCACTTGAAAGCGTTCCTTACCAGTTGCCTGATATGAAATTATTGGACAAGCCGAATTTAACGAAAAACGCTGGCTCCGCTGATTATAAAGCAAATGCAAGAAAGCTAGAAGCGCTTCTTGAAAGCTTTGGTGTGAAAGCCAAAGTGCTAGAAATTGTAAGAGGACCTGCTGTTACGAGATATGAAATTCAACCTGATGTAGGTGTGAAAGTAAGTAAGATTGTGAGTTTAACCGATGATATTGCATTGTCCTTAGCTGCCAAAGATATTCGAATGGAAGCACCTATTCCAGGAAAAGCTGCGATCGGCATTGAAGTGCCCAACACCGAAGTTTCCATTGTGACCATGCGTGAAGTGATGGAAACCGCTACATTTCAAGATGCTTCATCGCATCTTACTGTAGTATTAGGCAGAGATATTTCGGGGCAGCCGATTGTTGGTAATTTATCGAAAATGCCACATTTACTTGTAGCAGGTGCAACAGGTTCTGGAAAATCCGTGTGCATTAATGGAATTATTACGAGCATTTTATTTAAGGCATCGCCTCAACAAGTGAAATTCTTAATGATTGATCCGAAAATGGTAGAGCTGAACGTATATAACGGTATTCCTCATTTGCTTGCTCCTGTAGTTACAGATTCAAGGCGGGCTTCTCTAGCTTTAAAGAAAGTCGTCGTCGAAATGGAGAAACGCTACGAGTTGTTTTCAAAAAGTGGAACGCGAAACATTGAAGGTTACAATATGACTTTAAGTGAACAAGAACGCTTGCCTTTTATCGTGGTTATTGTTGATGAATTAGCGGATTTGATGATGGTTGCTGCGGGGGATGTGGAAGATGCTATATGTCGTTTGGCACAAATGGCTAGAGCTGCAGGGATTCACTTGATTATTGCTACACAAAGACCGTCTGTAGATGTTATTACAGGAGTAATTAAAGCAAACATTCCTTCACGAATCGCTTTTGGCGTATCTTCTCAAGTCGATTCTAGGACGATTCTAGACATGGTAGGTGCTGAGAAACTGTTAGGGCGAGGTGACATGTTATATTTACCTGCAGGAGCTTCTAAACCTACACGTGTGCAAGGTGCTTTCCTATCAGACAACGAAGTGGAAAGAGTCGTTCATTTCGTCTGTTCTCAAGAGAAAGCCGTATATATAGAAGATATGGTACCGATGGTCGAAGATCAACCCGAGAAACCTGAAGATCAAGAAGATGAACTCTTCGAAGCATCTGTTCGCATTGTGCTTGAAGCGAAACAAGCATCGGTTTCCTTATTGCAACGACGCATGAGAATAGGTTACACGAGAGCAGCAAGGTTAATTGATGTGATGGAAGCAAAGGGTGTTATCGGCCCTTACGAAGGTAGTAAACCCAGAGAAGTGCGTATGACCTTCGATCAATACCAACGCATGCGGGGTATCGTTAGTACGTAAAGAATGAATGAAATTGGCATGATCATGTATAGTAAGCTTTTTCTTGTTTCATACTATGGGAAATGTATGAAGTATGTGAACAAGGAGATGAGATTACATGAATCGAAAAACAGGAATCGTCATCGTGCTCTGTATATCCATATTGATGCTTTCATGGCAATGGAAGCAAACGCGTCAACTTCAAGATCATACTGTTTTCAGTAACAACCTGATCGCGTATGGTGCCTATGGTGCAGATGTGTATGAACTTCAAGGAAGATTGAAATTCATTGGATTTTATCAAGGAGAAATCGATGGGGACTTTGGATATCAAACTTTACTATCTGTAAAAAGATTTCAAAGTGAATTTGGTTTCAAAGTTGATGGCGTGGTAGGAAGTAAAACTAAGCTAAAGCTATGGGAAAGCACGAAGGTTTGGCAACCGACACAACCGATAAATGCTGACAAGCAACAAGCGACAGGTCGCGGAGAAGTGGATTTGATTTCGACGAATCATCGAGGATTATCTCAACAGGAAATCAACTTGATCGCTAATGCAGTCCATGGTGAATCGAGAGGTGAACCCTATATTGGTCAAGTCGCAGTCGCAGCCGTGGTTCTAAACCGTTTAGATTCATCTAGCTTCCCAAGTAGTGTGTCGGGAGTTATCTTCCAACCTGGGGCATTTACGGCAGTTGACGATGGGCAAATATGGTTAACGCCCAACGAAACAGCCAAAAAAGCAGTTCGTGATGCCATCAATGGTTGGGATCCTAGTGAAGGTTGCATATATTACTTCAACCCGCAAACAGCTACTTCCAAGTGGATTTGGACGCGAACGCAAGTGAAACAAATTGGCAAACATATATTTTGCATCTAATTCGCAATGCAGTGATGATCACAGTGACCTCTATGGGTTACTTTTCTGTGCACAAGGAGGGAGTATACACGTTGAACTACAATCCGTTCCAATGCAGTACCATCCATCAGATCAAGTTACATGTGCTTCCCACAACGAAGTTCAAAACATATGCGATTGCACTTCACATCGGGCAACTTTTAGAAGAAGATAACGCAACTTCAACAGCGTTACTTCCTTATGTTCTTCAGCGAGGAACGATACATCACCCAGAAACCAAGCAATATCGCGAACATTTAGATGGATTATATGGCACAGGCTTTAGTGTGAATTTAATCAAACGAGGGAACTACCAGATTGCACAATTTCGCATGGATGTGATTCATGAACACTATGTGTCAAGCGGAACCTCTTTATTACAAGAGGGACTTACCTTTCTTTTCCAAACTTTGTTTCAACCGATACTTGAGAACAATCACTTCCGCAGTGCATATGTCCAATCCGAAAAAATCAACATGCACAAACGAATCCAATCGATCTTAAATGATAAAATACGCTATGCTTCCGAACGCTTGAATGAAGAAATGTTCAAGCATACCCCATTGCGTCTTTCTCCGCTCGGAGAACTTCATCGTCTTGCGGACCTAGATGAAGTATCACTGTACCATCACTATCAACAATGGCTTGAGCGAGCCAATATCGATCTATATCTCATTGGCGACACGACTCTATCAGAAGTTGAAGCCATCGTCGATCAAGCTTGGATTACTCATCGCAAGGCATCTCCGGGTTACTTCTCGAAACCAGATGTACAGGTACAGCGAGAACCACAAACCATCATTGACCATCTCGACGTTCGACAAGGCAAACTGCATCTTGGTTTCAACTTTCCCATTACGCGCGAGCATGATCAATATCCTGTGGCTTTAATGTTTAATGGTATATTGGGAGGATATCCTCATGCCAAATTATTTACACAAGTAAGAGAGAAAGCAAGTCTCGCCTATTATGCAACATCTCGCTATGATCCTTTCGCAGGTATAATCACGATCCAGTCCGGAATAGATATATCTCACTATGATCAAGCAGTTCATCTGATTCTCGAGCAAGTACAGGCATTGAAAAGAGAGTATATTCAACCAGAAGAACTGCACATGACACGCTCTATGTTGGTCAATCATCTAAGAGAAATTCAAGATCATGCATTTGAAATGATCGAATACGATTTCCATAATCTCATCTCGAATAGTCATCGAACTTGGGATGAACTGATTACAGCAATTGAACAAGTGACATTAGCAGATCTTCACGATATCGCACAGAAAGTCACACTCAATACCATTTATTTCTTGAGAGATGAGGAGTGATATTCGAAATGATAAGCATTCCCTATCCACAGTTCAAAGAGAATCTGTTCTATGAGAAACTCGATAACGGCTTGGATGTATACATTTGGCCCAAAGTCGGGTTTCAGAAAACATATGCGACATTATCGACACGATATGGTTCAATAGACCAGCATTTCCAACTCGAGGGTCACGAAGAAATGACCTTGCCCGAAGGCATAGCTCATTTTCTTGAGCATAAAATGTTTGAAAAAGAAGAAGGAGATGTCTTTAATCGTTTTGCAGCACATGGGGCATCTGCTAATGCATACACCAGCTACGATCGAACGGCTTACGTATTCTCTGCTACACAAGAAATGACTACCCATATAATCACATTACTCGATTTTGTCCAAAATCCTCATTTTACAGATGCAGGTGTAGACAAAGAAATCGGAATCATTCGTCAAGAAATTCAGATGTACCAAGATCAACCCGATTGGCGTAATTATACCCAACTTCTCCAAGCCATGTATCGGTTTCATCCCATACGGTCGGATATTTTGGGAACTGCAGCATCGATCGAACAGATCACCAAAGATCATTTGTATGCGTGCTACGAAACATTTTATCAACCTCACAATATGATGCTGTTTATTGTTGGAGGCGTAGACCCCTATGAAATGATGACTGTGATTCATAACAATCAGAAACACAAGCATGTCCCCAAACCCAAAAGCATTCGTCGATTCGTTACAGAAGAACCGCTTGAGATTAATATTCGCCAGCAAATCATACATTTACCTGTATCTACACATAAATGTTTATTTGGATTTAAAGAAAGTGCTCCAAACATCACAGGAAACGCCTTGCTCCGCTATGAGCTCACTACCCATCTTGTTTTAGATATATGTTTCAGTGCAAGTTCACCGATTTACCGAGATTTGTATGATGAACAACAGATCACAGATCGATTTGGGTATGAATTCCAATGCAGCACAGAATATGCATTTTCAGTTATTGGTGGTGACAGTCCTCAACCTGAAGTGATGATGAAGCGAATTGAAGAATTACTGATCCCTCTTATACAACAAGGCATTGATGTGGAATCTTTCGAACGAGCGCGAAAGAAGAAGATGGGTCATTTCCTGAGAATGATGAATTCACCTGAAGCGATAGCTCATGAGTTTACCAAATATCGATTCAAAGGCATTGATCTCATGGACATGTATGCGATATATGAGCAAATCACACTAGAAGAAATGAACCAAAGACTTCGCGAACATATGATATGGTCTCAGATGGCGATATCCATTGTACAACAACCAGAGGTCCTCTGATGAATCAATCGACGATGAATGGTCAAACAGTACTCATTACAGGCGCAAGTAAAGGAATCGGTGCAGCCATTGCGGAACGGTTTGCATCAATGAATACGCAGATGAACATCGTTCTTCATTATTATCAATCACACGATGCTGTGAACGATATCGCAGAGCGGTGTAGACACTATGGAGCTCACGTACACACCATTTCAGCAGACCTACGTTCACTTGAAGAGCTCAAGGTGATGAAGCAAACACTAGAATCCATGCAGGTATATCCTGATATTCTTGTCAATAATGCAGGTGTATCGCATTATGGATTATTATCTGTTGTGTCCGAAGACATATGGGATAACCTCATGTCCATTAATCTCAAAGGCACGTTTCTTTGTACACAGCTATTCATGTCACATATGGTTCAACAAAAATACGGACGAATCATAAATATTTCTTCGATTTGGGGATTGACAGGAGCCTCTTGTGAAGTCGCATACGCAACAAGTAAAGGAGGCATTCATGCCTTCACGAAATCACTTGCGAAGGAGTTAGCTCCATCTTTCATCACGGTCAATGCAGTTGCACCAGGAGCAGTACATACGGCGATGATGAAGGATTTTACAGCAGAAGAAAGAAAAAGCCTAGAAGAACAAATTCCGATGGGACGTCTTGCAACTCCTCAAGAAATCGCTTCACTTGTTTATTATTTAGCATTACCCGAATCGGCTTACATGACAGGTCAAGTATTGAGTCCCAATGGAGGTTGGGTTACGTAATCGAGTAGCGATATCATCTTAATTTCGTGAATAACGATACAACGAGATGTGAATAGTAATCTTGTAATGAAATCACAATTCATGAAGGAGGACTAGCGACGAATGGCAACGATATTGAAAATGTTTGAAAGATGGAAACAGTTCCTCTCAGAACGTGTAACGGATGCAGAACGCTCAGGGATGAGTGACGAGATGATCAACAAACTCGCCTACCAAATGGGGGATTTTCTTGCCAAAAATGTAGGCCCCGAAAACGAACAAGAACGAATCCTCAAACAATTATGGGATGTAGGTAACGAAGCAGAACAACGTACCCTCGCGCGACTGATGGTCAAATTAGTTGATCAACACTAAGTAGATCGACATGAAATCGATCATCACGTGAAATGAATTATTGAATGGCCTCCTGTAAAGAGGGGGTCATTCTATGCCTATTTTCTTATTATTTATACTTTTTTAAGATTTCTTTAAACATGGCAGGATATTGATTTAACGTATAGAATATATTAACAAAATTAAAATTTATTTTTTCTTAATGAATAGATGAGGTGCATGGTTGGAGAACATGAAAGAATGGTATATGGAATATCGAATACATAAGAATAGACCTGGACTACTCGGTGACATCGCTTCTTTGATGGGCATGCTAGATATCAATATTGTCACGATTAATGGCGTTCAGAACCAAACGAGAGGGATGCTAATTCAATCGTTTGATGATGATAAAATCGAACTTATGGGTAAAATGCTAGCCAAAGTTGATAATATTACTGTAAATGCTCTACGCACTCCCAAACTCGTAGACATTCTTGCTGTCAGACATGGCCGATACATCGAAAGAGATTCCGATGATCGCAAAACGTTTCGCTTCACGAGAGATGAGCTTGGCGTACTTGTTGACTTTCTTGGTGAAATCTTCAAAAGAGAAGGGAATCAAGTCATAGGTTTACGAGGTATGCCTAGAGTTGGCAAAACGGAATCCATCATCGCAGGCAGTGTATGCGCAAACAAAAGATGGACATTTGTTTCTTCCACGTTACTTCGACAAACGGTTCGAAGTCAATTATCCGCAGACGAGAATTCATCCCAAAATGTATTTATTATCGATGGAATCGTATCGACATTGCGCTCGAACGAAAAACATTATGCTTTACTTAACGAAATCATGGCAATGCCTTCGACGAAAGTCATCGAACATCCCGATATTTTTGTAAAGGAATCCCAGTACACATTTGATGATTTTAATTATATTATTGAGTTACGTAACACCACAGATGAAGAAATTAATTACGAAACCTTCTTATCTAATTTGGATGCATTTTAACATAATTGTAGGATCAATTTAATACATTTTTACTCAGGAGGTGCTGCATGTCTGATATCGGTCCACTACTTAAAAAAGCAAGACAAGATCTTAAGCTGACGTTAGACGATGTTCAAGAGATTACAAAAATTCGCAAAAAATATATAGAAGCAATCGAAGAAAGCAATTATAAAATACTTCCTGGCGCTTTTTATATTAAAGCATTTATCAAAAGTTTCGCAGAAGCAGTTGGACTGCAACCTGATGAAGTGATTAAATTGCATGAGAAATCATCTCCTTTAACCAAAGAAGAGATGCCATATGTAGAACCGATACGTTCCAACAAAAGCAGTTCACCCAAAAATATCGATAAAATAAATCGTTTCTTGACTAATATGGTACTGATTTCATTTATCATATTAATTGTTGGTGTGATTTACTACTTTGCAAGCCAAAACTATACCGGTACGCCGAATTCGAAAATCACTGATGTGAATAACACCTCGAGAATCACAGATCAAGTCAGTGAACCTGTAGCAACACCAGTTCCTACACCTACTGTTGCACCAAAAGTACCAGCTGCTACACCTGAACCTATAGCTACAGTTACCTATCTAAAAAGTGAAAACGGAATCGATATCTATAGCGTAACAAATACAGACCGCATTGAACTCTCATTGCGAATTATAACAGATCGATGTTGGATACAAATAGATACGATTACACAAGATCAAATAAAAACCATGGTCAAACAAAAAATATATGCGCTCAATGATATCGATCAATTCTCCTTGGATCAATCCGTATATCTGAATATAGGAGTTGCAAGTGCCGTAGTGCTGAATGTGAATGGGACTGAGATTGCGTTCCCGGAATACTTCAATCCCAAAAGAGTCCAATTCAACTTGCAAAAAATAAATTAATTTATCAGTTCATGCGCTTGCCCGGGCAATATTTATTGAAATAATAAACATTCAACTGTATGTCAACGAAACAATACCCAAGTAACCCAGATGATCACTGGGCTATTTCTTTTTTGACAGTGAAATGACCTTGGATTATACTTGTGTGTATGCACATTACCATGTACTGTACCTTTTGGAGGTCTCATCAATGACAGAAAAAGTAAAAGTCGTTACGCTCGGTTGCGATAAAAATGTAGTAGATTCAGAAATCATGTCTGGATTAATTCACAAACGCGGATATACCTTAACGGATGATAAAGATATCGCTACTGTAATCATTGTCAACACATGTGGATTTATCGACGCAGCGAAACAAGAATCTGTTAATACGATATTGGATATGGCAGAACTCAAAAAAACAGCTAACCTCAAAGCACTTATCGTTTCAGGTTGTCTGACACAACGGTATAAAGAAGAATTGATGAAAGAAATGCCAGAAATAGACGGTATTGTGGGAACTGGTGATTTCGATAAAATTACCTATATTGTTGAAGAAGCATTGCGTGGCAAAAAACCTGCTTTAGTCGGCAACCCTGTATTTAATTATGATCAAGTTCTGCCAAGACGACTAAGCACACCGAAATATACGGCATTTGTCAAAATCGCTGAAGGGTGTGATAATGCATGTACATTTTGTAGCATCCCCTTGATGCGAGGAAACTTCCGGAGCAGATCGATGGAATCGATTATTGCAGAAGTAGCGGATCTCACTTCCCAAGGTGTCAAAGAAATCAGTATTATTGCGCAAGACTCTACCAACTATGGCGCTGATTTATATCAACAATTGATGTTACCTACGTTATTAAACAAGATCAGTGAAGTTCCCGGCGTACAATGGGTGCGGCTGCATTATGCATATCCTGGTTTTTTTACAGATGAATTAATCGAAACCATGGCATCTAACCCGAAGATTTGTAAATATATTGATATGCCACTTCAACATAGTGAAGACACGATTCTGAAAAGAATGCGAAGACCTGGTAGACAACAAGATATTAGACAATTGATTCACAAAATTCGTGCTCGAATCCCACAAGTCGCATTACGTACTTCGATCATCGTGGGCTTTCCTGGAGAAACCTCTGAGGATTTTGATAATTTAAAAAAATTCATTACTGAGATACAATTTGATCGTTTGGGTGTATTCACTTATTCGCAAGAAGAAGGTACACCTGCTGCTAAACTTCCCGACCAAGTCCCCGAAGATATCAAGGAATGGAGACAGCAAACGTTGATGGAAATTCAACGTGAAATCTCGAATTCTCGCAGTGGGATTCGGATTGGACAAGAAATCAATGTACTAATCGAACGTTATGATGGTCGAAGTGATGTATATATCGGTCGTTCTGAATATGATGCTCCTGAAATTGATGGTGAGGTATTTGTAACTAGTAAAGAAATCGAAATAGGTCAATTCACGAAAGTGCGGATTACACATTCATTCGACTATGATTTATCGGGGGAGGTCGTTCATTTATGAATATCGCCAACCGCATTACATTAGCACGAATTTTTCTGGTACCCATTATTATGTTTTTCCTATTAATTCAAATCAAATTCCCAGTGATTCACTTAAGTGAATTCGAAATTACTTTCAATCAGATCATCGCTGTATTTATCTTTATCATTGCTGCAAGTACAGATAGTTTGGACGGATATATTGCGAGAAAGCGCAAACTTGTGACCAATCTCGGGAAACTCCTCGACCCGCTAGCAGATAAACTATTGGTTACTGCTGTATTGGTATCACTTGTTGAAATGGATAAAGTAGATGCTTGGATTGCAGTTGTGATCATCAGTCGTGAATATGCGGTTACGGGTTTGCGACAAATTGCACTGTTAGAAGGATTTGTGATCGCTGCTAGCAAATGGGGTAAAATCAAAACCACTTTACAAATTACCGCAATTATTTCTTTGTTAATTAACAATTTCCCATTTAATTTTATAAATTTTCCATTCGATGTGATTGTGACTTGGATTGCTGCAATTATCACGCTATTCTCAGGCATTGATTATTTCATCAAAAATAAACACGTGATTGATATTACACGTAATACGAAATAAATACCTCATGAACGAATAGACGTATTGACTTTAGGGGGGATATTGTGAAAGCAGAGATTATTGCAATAGGTACAGAACTACTCCTCGGTCAAATCGTCAACACAAATGCACAATATCTAGCAAATGCATGTGCTGCTCAAGGTATAGATGTGTATTATCAAACTGTTGTTGGAGATAATGAATCTCGATTAGCGGAAACTTTTCGACTTGCGAAAACTAGAGCAGATGTAATTATTTGCACAGGGGGATTAGGCCCAACACAAGACGATCTGACGAAAGATGTGCTGGCATCATTATTATCATGTTCCTTACATATGCATCAACCCACACTCGATAAAGTCGCTCAGTTATTTCAAAGTAGAGGACTAACCATGGTTGCAAGCAACGATCGTCAAGCACTATTGCTTGAAGGTTGCGAACCATTAACGAACGAGACGGGACTCGCGATAGGTGTAGCCATTACCCAAGATCACACTCATTATATCCTATTACCTGGGCCTCCAAAAGAAATGAAACCCATGTTCGATACATACGCAATACCTTGGTTACGCCGGAAAATGACAGACACCTTGCCTTTATTTTCGAAAATGTTGAAATTTGCTGGGATTGGTGAATCCAATCTAGAACATGAATTGATTGATTTAATCAAGAATCAAACAGACCCTACGATTGCCCCGTATGCAAAAGAAGGAGAAGTCACGATTCGTTTATCCACGAAAGCTGCAACACAAGCCATTGCAAATGACAAGTTCCAACAAATCGAACAAGAGATTCGCCATCGCGTAGGACAGTATATATACGCTGATCGAGATATCCCTATTGAATCGGTCATTATCGAGATGTTGATCGATCGTCAATTGAAATTAGCTGTAGTAGAAAGCTGCTCAGGTGGGAAATTATCCGATATGCTTACTTCGATATCTGGAAGTTCTAGTTGTTTTGAAGGAGGGATGATCTGTTATAGTTATCAGATGAAACATCAGTTCTTAGACATTCCTATGCATCAGCTTGAAGGCGAAGAAGCAGTTGGAGCAGTTAGTCAAGAAGTTGCTGTTGGCCTTGCACAGCAATTACTTCATAAACTTCAAGTAGACTATGCGCTATCGATCACTGGTGTAGCAGGACCAAACACTGTTGAGAATAAACCTGTGGGTCTTGTATATGTAGGTATTGCACAAAAAAATAAAGAACCGATCGTTCATCAACTTTCCCTTAGCGGTAATCGAGAAAGCATTAAGTTACGTGCATCCAAAAGCGCACTCTATTATTTATGGCACATATTGAAAAACAAGCAATAAACCGTTATAATCATCACATCAACGGAAGAACCGTAACACGTACATGGTGTTATGGTTTTTATTTTGGCCAAATAAACGAATGTATGTTCGAGAAAATGCTTGTTAAAACATAAGAAACAAGGTATCATTATCATCAATAAGATAAAAGGAAGTGAGAATTTTGGCAGATCGTAAAGCAGCATTAGATATGGCATTGCGCCAAA
>CAMCVV010000060.1 GCA_945881905.1 Paenibacillus alvei | reverse complement strand
ATGTCATTAAAGACCTTGGCATGAAAGAACCTTACCGTGGAAGTGTGCCGATTGTTTCTGGTGAGATTGCAGAAGATATTACCTATTATTTTGCAAAATCAGAACAAATCCCATCAGCTGTCATGCTAGGCGTATTGATTGAAGTAGATTGCACGGTTCGAGCATCTGGGGGAATCATTATTCAATTATTACCTGGGTTAACCGAACAAGAAATTAGTGAAATTGAACAAGTGGTTATGAAAATACCACCATTGACGTCTATGCTTGACCAAAAGAAAACGATTGAACAAATCCTTCATGATATATTTCCGTCGATTCATATTTTAGAGAAGAGCGAAGTTTTTTTCCGATGTAAGTGTTCATGGGAACGAGTAGAGCAGACATTATTGATTTTGGGAAAGACTGAGATTACAGATATGCTGAAAGAAGAAGGCTTCGCTGAACTCATTTGTCAATTTTGTAACCAGGCTTATCATTTCGATGAAAGTCATCTTTTGAAGTTAATCAATCAATGATCCACAACAGGTCAATATGTTTATATCATATATACGTTCGATAATGTGGATAAGGAGATAATTATGCGGAACGTAAAAATATTATGGGTATTGTTAAGTGGTTTGATGGTATGTGTCTTGGTTTTGAGTCTGATGTTAATTTTACGTTCCGCACCCTCGAATGAAATTCACGAGGAAAATGAGTTGAATATTACAGAACCACTAGGAAACGATTCAAATCTTGAACAAACAAAACAGGAAGAAGTTACGCAACAAAAAGATCAAATCATTGCACAGGTGGGAAGTCAATCGATTTATATGCTAGATTTAAAAAATAGCCTGGAAGAGCAATATGGAGCGATTAAATTAAAACAATTGATTGATTACCGAGTCATTGAACTTGAAGCGGAAGAAACGGGTATTCAAGTAAGCAATGCAGAATTACAAAGAGAGTTAAAAAAAATGCAAGAAGGGTATAGTAGTGAACAGCAATATTTTGAATATATGAAAAACGAGTTAGGGGTATCCCAACAACAAATGACCGAGGAAATTTATTATAAATTATTGAGTATTAAAATTGCGACTCAGTCGATTTCCATTACAGATGATGAAGTTGTTGCTTATATCGAATCCAATCCAGAGCAGTTCAAGCCGAGATTAGAATATAAATTAAAAACCATTACAGTATCTTCATTAAAACAAGCTATGCAGGTGATTGGTGAAGTGAAAGCGGGCAAAGAATTTTCAACAGTTGCTAAAGAGGTTTCTTTAGATGATACGACAGCAGCAAATGGAGGGGACCTTGGCTGGATAGAAGAGAATGACCCGTTCTATCCCAAAATACTCTTGCAAGCTGCATATACATTGCAACAAGGAGAAATGAGTGCACCTATACCACTGTCCGAAAAATACACGATTATATTATTGCAGAACCGAAGAACCTTACCTCAAACAGATATGAAATTTATCCAAGAAGATGTTCGCAAATCATTGGCTTTGCTTCAAGCAGAATCATTATATGAGCTTATCAAACAATTAAGAGACAAATGGAACGCGAAAATTTTGTTAGAAAAATTTAAGTGAATAATTGTTGTTCATGGATTGACATCTTGAGGTGGCATTGTTATAGTAGAGTCAACAAAACCCACTAAATCACTCGGAAATTTCTATATACTCAGGAGGTTATACAATGGCTAGATTAGTTCAAAATATAACACAGTTAATTGGGGATACACCAATGGTTCGATTGAATCATATAGTCCCTCCTGGAAGCGCGGAGATATATGTAAAATTAGAATATCAAAATCCAGGATCGAGTGTAAAAGACCGTATCGCTTTAAGCATGATTGAAGTTGCTGAGAAAGAAGGAAAGATTCAGCCTGGGAATACGATTATAGAACCTACAAGCGGAAATACTGGAATAGGGCTAGCCATGGTAGCTGCAGCAAAAGGGTATAAAACAATTATTGTAATGCCAGAAACAATGAGTATGGAGCGAAGAAATTTGCTGCGTGCATATGGAGCTCAGCTTGTTCTTACTCCTGGAGCGGAAGGGATGAAAGGAGCGATTCGAAGAGCTGAAGAGATTCAAGCAGAAAATCCTAGTTATTTCATGCCGCAACAGTTCAAAAATGATGCGAATGTAAAAGTTCATCGTGAAACCACTGGACCTGAAATCGTTGAAGCGATTCAAAGCTTTGATGGGAAATTAGATGCATTTGTATCTGGCATAGGGACAGGCGGAACGATCACTGGAGCTGGGGAAGTATTGAGGCAGCATTTTCCACACATCCACATATGTGCTGTAGAACCTGCGGCATCACCTATTCTCTCTGGCGGCAAACCAGGACCCCATAAGATCCAAGGAATTGGAGCAGGGTTTGTACCCGATATACTAGATATACACATTTATGATCGTATCATCACTGTGGAAAATGAAGAAGCTTTCGCAACTTCACGCCGCGTAGCTAAAGAAGAAGGGATCTTAGGTGGCATTTCTTCTGGAGCAGCCATATTTGCGGCTTTACAGGTGGCCAAAGATCTTGGTGAAGGTAAGCGTGTTGTTGCAATCATCGCTAGCAATGGAGAAAGGTACTTAAGTACACCTCTTTACCAATTTGATGAACAATAAATTCGCAATACATTTTTTGATAAGCACCTCAACCATTAGGTTGAGGTCTTTTTATTTGAGCGAAATTGCAGTATACTATGGAACATCATCTCATGGTCACCAAGTTGATTGAAGGAGTGAAGTTGCGATGATTCTAACTACTTTAGCAGATTGGCTGAAGTGGTCAACAGATTACAGGACCCTTCCTTATGTATGTAAATCCCCACTCGCGGACGAACATGTTTTATCGTGGAAGCATATGTGGGAAAGGGCAAGTTCTACTTCTTTTGTACTAGAAAGCGGAAAAGGTGGACGGTATAGTTATTTGGGTATTTGCCCACGGTCAATTGTTCGAGGTAAAGGAACATGTGCTGAAATCATCGAAGTCAATCATGGAGTAGAACATGATAAGAGTATACCTTGTATACAAGGAACACCTGTAGAAGTAGTAAAAAATTGGATGGCACCATACCGTACACCGTATGTGAATGGAACTCCTCATTTTATTGGAGGATGTGTTGGTTATTGGGGATATGATGTTGTTCGAACAATTGAAAAGCTTCCGGAGCTAGCTGAAAACGACTTGTCCTTGCCTGATTACTGTTTTGCGATGTATGATGAAATATGGATTATCGATCACCAAGATAAGCAACTATATATAGCTATTCATCAACATCTAGATCAACAAAAGGAAAAAAACAATGCAAATCTGGAGTTGTTATTTGAACATACTCAAAACAAAGTGAACGAGATGCTACACCAATGGCAAACATCAGTACAACTCTCACATCAACGAGACCAACCGTATGAATCCTTCACAGAACAACAACTTTTTGATGTGAATACGATACGTGGAATTTCATCATCTTTCCCCAAAAAAGATTTCATTCATTCTGTGAAAAAAATTCAAGAGTACATTCGCCAAGGAGATGTATTTCAAGTCAACTTATCTGTCAGACAAAGTCGACGGTTGAATACATCACCAGAAAGCATCTATGAGGCTCTAAGACGTGTTAATCCATCTCCATACATGGGGTTATTGAGATTCAGTACATTTTCAATTGCTTCTGGGTCTCCCGAATTGCTTGTGCAATCGGTTAGAGGACAATTACGGACTAGACCTATTGCGGGTACGCGACCTAGGGGAAGCAACGAAATAGAAGATCAACAATTAGCAGAAGACCTCATCCATAACGAAAAAGAACGTGCAGAGCACATTATGTTAGTGGATTTAGAACGTAATGACTTAGGACGAATATCAAAATACGGAACTGTGAAAGTCAAAGAATTTATGGTGATCGAACCATACTCTCATGTGATGCACATCGTATCTGAAATTACTGGTGAATTAGTAGATGGGAAAAATGCCTTCGACGTAATCCAAGCTACTTTTCCCGGAGGAACGGTTACTGGAGCTCCTAAAGTCAGGACCATGGAAATCATAGAAGAATTAGAACCTGTAAGAAGAGGACCTTACACCGGTTCGATGGGATGGATTGACTATAACGGGAATATGGAATTTAATATTATTATTCGAACACTTGTATCATCAGAGGGTATCGGTTATGTGCAAGCGGGAGCAGGAATAGTTATCGATTCTGATCCAAACAAGGAATACATCGAGTCTTTACACAAAGCAAAAGCCATGTGGAAAGCGATAATACACAGCGAGCATTCCATAGATGTATATGAGACAAGAGCGAATCCTACTAAAATAGAGGAGGACTAGAGATGGTAATCGTCATTGATAATTATGATTCTTTTACGTACAATCTTGTTCAATATTTAGGTGAGATTGGTGAAGAAGTCGTCGTGTATCGAAACGATGAGATTGATCATGAAGGCATCAAAAAATTAAATCCCTCGCAAATCGTCATATCACCAGGCCCGTGTACACCAAATGAATCAAGAGTTAGCTTGACATTAATCGATTATTTCAAAGGAATCATACCTATATTAGGTGTGTGTTTGGGACATCAAGCAATAGGTCAAGCTTTCGGAGGTGAAGTGATTCGAGCCGAGAGATTAATGCACGGTAAAACTTCAAAAATTTATCATGATGGTAAAACACTGTTTGAGGGGATTCCTAATCCATTTGTGGCTACTCGATATCACTCTTTACTGGTCAGATCAGAGACTTTACCCGATTGTTTAGAAATAAGTGCGCGCACTGAAGAAGGAGAAATTATGGGATTGCGGCATAAACAGTATCTGATTGAAGGAGTTCAATTTCATCCGGAATCCATCATCTCTGAACATGGCCATCAGATCTTACGTAATTTCATTTCTCGAAGTTATTTATCTGAGAGTAGACCATAGTCAATGAAAATAAGTATAAACGGAAAGATTTGTGATGAAAAAGAAGGGTATATCTCTATATATGACCATGGATTCCTATATGGAATGGGTTTATTTGAGACTTTTCGCACTTATCAGGGCAAGCCTTTTTTATGGGAAGAACATGTGACAAGACTTCGTTTAGCATGTCTTGAAGCGGGTATTGTATGTCAAATCAATGAACATGAGACGCAAGAGCTGATCACGCAATTATTAGCAAAAAACCAACTGAAAGACGCCTATTTCCGATATAGTATTTCAGCAGGCGTAGAAACACTGGGTATGCCTCAACACAAATATGAAAATCCGACGCACATCATGTATGTAAAAGAACTACCTACAGGAGCTTACACGGATGCTACAAAGAGTAAGAACTTACAACTTCTTCAACATAAGAGAAATACACCAGATAGTAGGTATCGACTGAAATCATTTCATTATATGAATAATATACTAGCGAAATTCGAACTTCAACGATATCCTTGGGCGCAAGAAGCAGAAGGATTGATGCTGACACAAACAGGGCATCTAGCTGAAGGGATTGTAAGTAATCTTTTTTTTGTTCGGGACCATCAATTATGCACACCTTCACTCGATACAGGTATATTAGCAGGTGTTACTAGAAATTGTGTGATACAAATAGCTCAACGGTTACAGATGAAGGTAATTGAAGGGTGGTTCACGTGGGAAGATCTCGTTTTTGCAGATGAAGTATTTTTGACGAATTCTATCCAGGGAATCATGAGTGTCACACATGTTTATGATATCGAAGGGAATCAGTATCCTATCGGTGCACAATCTTCAAGTGAGGATACATCGCTATATGCTCGAAAGTACCAGCTTTTGACGGAGAGTGTCACATGAACACAGTAAATACTACGAATGAGCAGGGTCTGCCGCTTCAGCAAAAAGTAAAAATCATGGGGATATTGAATATGACTCCGGATTCATTTTCGGATGGTGGACAGTTCATTCATATAGAACATGCAATCGCAAGAGCTCAGACAATGATTCAAGAAGGTGCGGATATCATTGACATCGGGGGAGAATCCACTCGCCCGGGCGCTACCCAAGTTTCACTTTCTGAAGAGTTACAACGAGTGATACCCATCATCCATGAATTGAGAAAATATTCAGATATTCCAATTTCGATTGATACGTATAAATCTGAAGTAGCACGACAAGCTATGCTTGCTGGTGCAACTATGGTGAATGATATATGGGGAGGGAAAGCTGATTCCCGGATCTGGGAAATCGTCAAAGAATTTCGATGCCCCTATGTGTTAACGCATAATCGCGAGAATGCTTCATACTCGAATTTAATATCAGACATTGTTGACGACTTACGAATATCCGTGAAACAAATGATAGAAGCAGGTGTTCGCGAAGATCAAATTATTCTTGATCCTGGAATTGGTTTTGCAAAAAACGTCGAAGAAAATTTGAGATTACTTCATCATCTTGAACAAATAGTGGAGTTAGGATACCCTGTTTTGCTTGGCACTTCACGGAAAAAATTTATACGTCAAACTTTAAATTTACCTGCTCATGATGTTATAGAAGGCACGTCAGCTACAGTAGCTATTGGTATATATAAAGGTTGTTCGATCATTCGCGTTCACGATGTATCTGCAATGAAGCGCATTGTCATGATGACAGAAGCTATTCTACATAGCGAAAAGTCTAACTAAGCATATAGGAAAGTGGGTGTGAAAGTGGACAAAATTCGCTTAGCTGGGTTGAAATTTTATGGATATCATGGTGTATATGAGGAAGAGAATCGTTTGGGACAACGTTTTTATGTTGACGTAGAACTTATGCTCCCCTTGCACAAATCGGGCTTATCCGATCAATTAGAAGATACCATCAATTACGCAGAAGCATGTGCTTTGATTCAAGCCATTGTGGAAGGGAAGCCATTTAAACTACTTGAAGCGCTAGCCGAACATATTGCATCTCAGCTCTTAGCGAACTATACTAATATCAGAGAAGTGAAAGTACAAGTAAATAAACCTCATCCACCTATGGCCTTACATATGGATGGCATCTATGTGGAGATTCATCGAAAGCGAGAACAATGAATGGTAATAAACAATGCTAGACTTGATCCGACAGCTTATATCAGTTTGGGATCGAATATAGAAGATCGCGAATATTATTTACACGAAGCGTTAAGACGGATTCAACAACTAGCACAAGTGAAACATCTCATACATTCGAATATCTATGAAACAAAGGCGGTTGGGTATACCGAGCAAGCTATGTTTTTGAATATGGCGATAGGGATATATACCGAATTGAGTGCTGTTGATCTTCTTAACGCGTTGCAGATCATCGAAAGTGATTTAGGCAGAAAGCGAGATATTCACTGGGGACCTCGAACGATTGATTTGGATTTATTGCTTTATGCTCAAGAGAGAATAATTACGGAAGCACTTGAACTCCCGCACCCGCGAATGTATGAGCGGGCTTTTGTATTAATCCCTTTATTAGAAATTTTACAGCCAGACCAACAACAAGCGTTATCCTTAATCAAAAAACAATGGAAAGACATGAGCGGAAAGGATGATGTTATTTTATGGAAAAAAACAACATAGCTATGCGTATACGGGCTTTTCGAAAGCTAAAGGGATTTACACAACACGAACTAGCACATTTGCTTGGCGTATCGATTGCTGTAGTGGGAGCTATGGAACGAGGGATTAGGGAACCAGACCATCACATGATTCAAAGCATTTCACATGTGTTAGGGATAGAACCTAGAGAGCTCTCTTTGAAGTATATGTAACCAAGAGGGAGGAAGTTCATGCTTAAGATTGGGAATGTTCAAATGATGAATCAAGTTGTTCTTGCTCCAATGGCTGGCGTATGTAATTCAGCATTTCGACTTATTGCCAAAGAGTTTGGAACAGGGTTGGTTTGTGCTGAAATGGTCAGCGACAAAGCAATTGTTCACGGTAATTCGAGAACAAAAGAAATGCTTTTTGTAGATGATCGCGAAAAACCACTCAGTCTACAGATTTTTGGAGGAGATACCGATACGCTCGTGCATGCAGCAAAATATGTTGACCAACACACAAATGCAGATATCATTGATATCAACATGGGTTGTCCTGTACCTAAAATCACGAAGTGTGATGCAGGTGCGCGTTGGTTACTATCACCTGATCGTATCGAGAAAATGATCACAGCAGTTGTCAAAGCAGTGGACAAACCTGTTACTGTGAAAATGCGAATGGGCTGGGATTCTGAACATATCTTTGCGATTGACAATGCAAAAGCTGTTGAAAGAGGAGGTGGTAGTGCAGTCAGTGTTCATGGTAGAACAAGGGAACAAATGTACACAGGTAAAGCAAATTGGGATATTATTAAGCAAATTAAGCAAGAAATAAACATACCTGTGATTGGGAACGGTGATATATTAACTCCAGAAGATGCGAAGTTTATGCTAGATGAGACACAATGTGATGGCGTAATGATTGGTAGAGGAGCACTCGGAAATCCGTGGATGCTTTATCGAACTGTTGAATATTTACAGAGTGGAACACTTATGCCTGAACCCAGCGTGGATGAGAAAATACGTATTGCTATTTTACATATGGATCGACTCATTGATCTAAAAGGCGAGATGATAGCGGTCAAAGAAATGAGAAAGCACATGGCTTGGTATTTGAAAGGTTTATCGAGTTCAGCTAGAATCAAAGATAAAATTATGGTGTCGACAAAAAGAAATCAGATGGTAGAAGTGCTGCAGGAGTACGTCTACTCCTTAACAGCAGCTGATGGATATGAAGTATATCCCCAGTCTTTCAGCACGCTTCATTAAGCGACTTTCGATCAGAAAGATTGACAATTCAAAATCATTGCCATATAATCTAAGATTATTAAGTAAATGCTATTTTTATTACTAATCATATAAGAAATCACATATAGATGAGGACACGATAAACTGTCAGTAAAATAACAAATAGTGATTATCATTTAGGAAAATCCACAGGATGACAGGAGATAAGTAATATGAATGAAAGAGAAGTAATCCTCACGCAAGAGGGTCTGAAGAAACTTGAAGACGAACTTGAGTATCTTAAATCAGTGAAGCGAAGAGAAGTTGCAGAACGAATCAAAGTAGCGATTGGTTATGGAGATATCAGTGAAAATTCAGAATATGAAGACGCGAAGAACGAACAAGCATTTAACGAAGGTCGAGTCATTACGTTAGAAAAATTACTAAGGAATGCCCGTATCATTAATAATGATGATGTGGATACGGATACAGTTAGTATTGGTGCAATTGTTACATTAAAAGATATGGAATTCGGAGAAATCCTTGAATTTAATATTGTAGGGACAGCAGAGTCTGACCCTTTGAATAATAAAATTTCAAATGAGAGTCCTGTAGGTAGAGCTATCCTAGGGAAAAAAATTGATGCAGTTGTCGATGTGGTCGTTCCCGCTGGAATGATTCAATACACGATTATTGATATCAAAAAGTAATGTTCAATTACACGTAAAAAGCTTCCAGATGGAAGCTTTTTTTGGAATAAGGTAAATTTATCGTAGGGGATGAAGACTTTGAACACAGACCAAGAACTTAACGAACTATTAACTATTCGACGAAATAAAATCGATCAATTACGCAACTTACAGATTGACCCTTTTGGTGGGAAGTTCGAAAGGACACATCAAGCGAAGCAAATTCTGTTACTTGCTGAAGAGAAGACAAAAGAACAACTCGACACAGAGGTAATTTCAGTAAGTATAGCAGGGAGAATCATGCAGAAACGCGGAATGGGTAAAGCAAGCTTCGCTCATCTGCAAGATATTTCTGGAAAAATACAAATATATATACGTGAAGATGCAATAGGTGATTTGATCTATCAAGCATTTGAACTTCTCGATTTAGGAGATATCATAGGTGTACGAGGTACAATATTTAAAACAAAAACAGACGAAATATCAATTAAAGTCAAACATCTCGAGGTGCTGACGAAATCTCTGTTACCTTTACCAGAAAAATTTCATGGGTTAAAAGATATCGAATTACGGTACAGAGAGCGATATGTAGATTTGATTATGCACCAAGAGGTACAACACACCTTTATCTTACGATCCAAAATCATTCAATCGATGCGTAAGTTTCTAGATGCGCAAGGATTTCTTGAAGTAGAAACCCCTACCTTGCATGCGATTGCAGGCGGAGCAACAGCTCGTCCATTTACAACGCATCATAATGCCTTAGACATGTCCTTGTATATGCGAATCGCGATTGAATTACATCTGAAAAGACTCATTGTCGGAGGACTTGAAAAAGTTTACGAAATAGGTCGTGTATATCGGAATGAAGGTATTTCGACTCGGCATAATCCGGAATTCACCATGATTGAGCTCTATGAGGCTTATGCTGAATATACTGATATTATGCGCTTAACGGAAGAGCTCATTGCTCATATCGCACTTGAAGTTTTAGGAACAACAGATATTGATTATCAGGGGCAGGAGGTACACTTAGCTCCTGGTTGGCGTCGTATATCGATGGTAGAAGCAATTAAAGAAGTGACCGGAATAGATTTCAGTCTACATATGACACATGAAGAAGCTCATCAGTTAGCCCAAAAGCATCATGTGAAGACCAAACCTCATATGACATTTGGACACATTGTGAATGAATTTTTCGAAAATTTTGTAGAAGCAACTTTGATTCAACCTACTTTTGTATATGGGCATCCCATTGAAATTTCGCCATTAGCTAAAAAGAATCAAAATGATCCACGTTTTACGGATCGGTTTGAATTATTTATAGTAGCGAGAGAACATGCCAATGCTTTTTCAGAGCTCAATGATCCGATTGACCAAAGAGATCGATTTGAAGCACAGCTTCGTGAAAAAGAAGCAGGGAATGATGAAGCTCAAGCCATGGATGAGGATTTTATTCGTGCGCTTGAATATGGAATGCCACCTACAGGAGGTTTAGGCATCGGAGTAGATCGCTTAGTAATGCTTCTAACCAACTCCCCTTCAATCAGAGATGTCCTTCTTTTTCCTTTGATGAGAGAAAAGAATCTGGAGTAAATCATAACAAAGAATCAGGTACCGGCATCCATGCATTTGTTGAATGAGTATCCTATAGACCTCTTGATGCTCCTATCAAGAGGTCTATACTTGTCGGTAGGATGAATAAATGAATAGAAATCAGATCAAGATAACAAGGGACTTGTCAAAATCGGGAAATATGATTATAATTAACTTAAGGTCAAAGAAAGTCAAAGTCAATTAATTTTAGCTATGGAGGCTGAATTAATGCGCAATATTTCTGAAGAAATCGAACGACATATCAAACAAATTATGCAGCAAAGCACTGATTATGCAGTCGATATCCAGAGGAACGAACTCGCCGATCATTTTCAATGTGTACCTTCTCAAATCAACTACGTCATTGGTACGCGATTCACTTTAGAGAAAGGTTATATTGTAGAGAGTAAGCGTGGAGGCGGGGGATACATTCGAATTCAAAAGATTGAATTATCTACGTGTGGTTCACTTATGGATTTTATATTTCAAATCGTACAGACTCATGTTGACCAGCTGACTGCAGAAGGCCTGATTTATCAATTGTATGAAGGTGGACTAGTTACACAAAGAGAAGCGAGATTGATCAAAGCTGCTGTAAGTCGGGATGTCCTACATTTCAAACTTCCACTTAGAGATGAGATCCGCGCAAATCTGCTTAAAGCAATGTTAGTTTCCTTACTCAGCAAATAAGGAGGTAATCGTTATGGTATGTGAAGAATGCGGGAAAAGACCATCTATATTGCATGTTACGAAAATCATTAATGGACAGAAAAACGAGCTTCATATATGCGAAGTCTGTGCTCGAGAAATGGGCGAACTGATTACAGGTGTCCCGAATAGCTTCTCCATCCACAATTTATTTTCAGGATTACTGGACTTTGAACAAACATCTGCGAACAAACCTCATGTTTCTGCTGCGATACGATGTGAGAATTGCGGGTTGACATACAGTCAGTTTAGTAAATTAGGTCGATTTGGATGCAATTCGTGTTATAAGAGTTTTTCTGATCGTCTTGAGCCACTTTTAAAAAGAGTACATGGTAGTGTAATTCATACAGGTAAAGTACCCAAAAGGAATGGCGGACTTTTGCAGCATAAACGGGAAATCGAATTATTAAAAAAAGAAATGATGAATCGAATCGAAGAAGAAGAATTTGAACTAGCTGCACAT
>CAMCVV010000059.1 GCA_945881905.1 Paenibacillus alvei | reverse complement strand
TAAGTCCCCAAGCACACTACGCTGATCATGAAGTGCAGTTTCTACTGTTCTTGTTGCCGTATGAACAGTTCTGGTATGGTTATCTACGGTTATTTGGATCGGAATAGCGTAATCGATAAAAATCTGATCTTTATTTTTGATTCTTGCCTCTAACTGCATAGAAATACGATCATATTCTCCTAACTCTATCCCTCTTTCGTCTAAAAACCGTTGAAGGAACCATTGTCTTGTATCCACCACAGTTTCTTCGCCATTTATAACGAGTGATATACTTTTGATCGTTGTTACATGCCATAACATCAGAAACAAAAAAATGGATGTGCACGTTAATATGGCAATGCTTGTAATCTTTCGTAAGTTTTTTTGCTTCCATCGCATTGCGAAAGACATTCTAGATGATCGTATTACATGGGGTTGTTGATTGAACATCTTACCCACTTGTTCGGTCCTCCTTCAAAGCCTCGCCATTTGAGAAGTATATGAGATTATGACTTGACGTGACTATCATTTAATTTGATAATCAGAAACTACCAAGCAGATTTCAACTTTCATCATAAAAAAACCACAGAAGAATACTCTTCCGCAGTTCTTAATTGTAATACCCTACAATTAAACTCGACGACAGTAATCTCGCTATACGCTTACGGAGTTAGCTGACGGATTCGGACTTGAGAGTAGCCCTACTTTGATACATAGACAACATGTATCAATGATTCACCCCATGAATACTTGGTTTCCCCGTTTTTTATAAAAAATTCAGCGTTTGGAACTATTGGTTGTTTCTAAAGTTATCATGTTTGTATGATACGCTCAAACATGGAATCTGTAAAGCGGGGAAACTCCCCCTAAAATCAGTTTAACCAAGAAATCATAGGAAATACGCTCATTATCGCTATATTTCACATGAATTTCTCTCGAATGCATTTAAATAGCTTTTTTATGAGGTAAATAATTTTATTTAAAGCCAAATATACGGTTTGCATTACTACTAGTGTGGTATGCTAATTGTTCAAGTTCAATCCCACGAATTAGTGCAGCGGATTCTGCAATAATTTTGAGAAACCCTGGTTCATTGCGTTTTCCGCGAAATGGATGAGGAGATAAGTATGGGCAATCTGTCTCAATCAATAATCGATCTAATGGAATTTGAGCTAAAACTTCTTGGGGTTGTTTGGCGTTCTTGTAAGTGATCGGACCCCCAAAAGATATAGAAAAGTCCATCTCCATGCATTGCTTTGCAATTTCCCAACTACCTGAAAAACAGTGCATGATTCCTCCTACTTCACTTGCTTTTTCTTCTTTCATAATCTGAAGTAGATCTTGATGCGCATCTCGATTATGAATAATAATCGGTAATTTCAATTTTCTTGCAAGGTGAATCTGTTCTCTAAATACTCGTTGTTGGATATCTTTTGGCGAAGTATCCCAGTAGTAATCCAGCCCTATTTCACCTATTGCTACTATTTTTTCGTGCTTGCAAAGTTCCTCAATCCAAACGATATCTCCATCCGTCATATCTTTCGCGTCTTGAGGATGCCATCCGACAGTAGAGTAAATAAAATCATATTGTTCAGCTATAGCGATAGAACCGGGGATCGTTTCCCGATTGAATCCGACATTCACGATTTTACTAACTCCTGCATCTTTAGCTCTTTGAATAACATTTCCTAAGTCTTCACTAAATAATGCTGCGTTCAAGTGCGCGTGAGAATCAATTAACATATGCCCTCCTTGTTTACCCTTTGCCAACATTCTTCTGGAAAGTAAATGTAATGCTTACCTTCATGAATTCCACTAATCGAATTCACAATTTTGGATTGCGTAGAGATTTCCATAAGTCGACCTGCTTTTTCGTTAAGTAGAAGAATGGGCGTTTTTTCATCACTTTTACCTGGCTGATAAATATCATACGTACGATCCGAAGAATAATCTCTATGCACGTAATAGGAGGAATCGAAACCTGCTTGCTCTACAATGGAATACACCTGCGCGAGCAATTGTTCTTGGGGTTGCTCTATCACTATATATTTCAACAACTTTCGATGTATAAATCGATCACACAAATCAACAAGAATCGTATCTTGTTCATTCAACCAAAAAGATATAGCTGTCTGCATGATCGACTCATCGAGTTTGACATAATCTTGTACTGACAATCGTTGCTCACACAAATTTCTGATTTGTTCTGGCATAAATCGAAATTCATAGGAATTTTCATATAACCACTTTACTCTTCGGAAAATTTGATTGAGTATGATCTCGGCACTACGTGTGACTGGGTGGAAGTAAACTTGCCAGTACATTTGATATCTGGACATCAAATAATCTTCGACAGCATGCATACCGCTTTCTTTGACAACGATATGCCCTTGAAACGGTCGAATAACACGAAGGATTCTTTCTAAATCAAAAGTCCCATAATTGACACCTGTAAAATATGCATCTCTTAACAAATAGTCCATGCGGTCAGCATCGAGCTGACTCGATACCAGACTAGAGACGATTCCATGCTGGTATGATTTGCTAATCACTTCTGCAACAGATTGCGGGAAGTCTTCCGAAACACTACAAAGTACCTGATTTACTTCTGTATCGCCTAACACAAACTGCACAGACCACGCTTCGTGATGTGTCCCAAACACTTTTTCGAGTGAATGCGAAAAAGGTCCATGCCCCAGATCATGAAGTAATGCTGCACATAAGCATAGCAGCCGTTCTGACTTAGGCCAATCGTCATACTCGTTCCTTTCGAATTGAGAGATGATTTTCCTTGTGATTTCATAGACTCCAAGCGAATGTGAGAATCGACTATGCTCAGCTCCATGGAATGTTAAGAAAGATGTTCCCAATTGTCGAATCCGGCGCAATCGTTGGAATTCACGTGTATTGATCAAATTCCATATAACTTGATCTTGTACATAAATATACTTGTGAACCGGGTCTTTGAAAACTTTTTCCTCCAACATAGTCCCCCTACCTCCCTGCTAACATAAATTACATCAAACGCGAATATCCATGTGACAAGTATTGTCGAAAAATAATAAAAAATAGTCGCTTATATGGATTTATTAACTAAAATATATAAATTTATCATAATTTTAAAAATAACTATAATAATTTATAAACATTTTTCAAATATCTATTGACTAATCTGGGAATCGTTGGTATCATAACTGTAAAAGATTGTCGAATAATGACGAACAAAATTCACTGAAGAGGGGATCATTTATTTTGATGAAATCTACAGGTATTGTTAGGAAAGTTGATGAACTTGGTCGTGTTGTCATTCCGATAGAGCTTCGTCGAACATTAGGTATCGGAGAGAAAGATGCCTTGGAGATTTATGTAGATGGTGAGCGAATTATGTTGAAAAAGTATGAGCCTGCTTGTATTTTTACAGGAAATGCCGAAGATCTTATTTATTTTAAAGGAAAACTCGTCAGCAAAGCCTGTATCGATGAATTGATTGCGAGCTTTGAAGCTAACAAACTGGATCAAAAAGACATTATTTAATTTGTATCATGTGAACATTTATTTCTTTAAACCCAACTACACGATATTTGGAATCATGTTTCTTCATTTCTTCCGTGTTCTATGGATGAAATGAAGATTTTTTATGTTTCGATTCGCATTAAGAAGTTATATACTTCTCTTTTTTGAAGTTTTCGATCGAGTGCTACTTGCTTAATCGCTTCCTTTTTCAACTTGCCTCTAGAAACATAGTAGTGAACATGCTCATCTAGGGTCAAGTGTTCCCAACGTTCACTGTCCGCTTGCGTTGGTTCATCTTGGCTTCCTTCCACTACAAGACAATATTCACCTCGAGGTGGGTGTAGTCTCACATGCTCCATACATGTTGACAAACTGCCCCGTATCAACTCTTCAAATGTTTTCGTAAGCTCTCGAGCTAAACAAATTTTGCGGTGTCCTCCCCAAACTTGTTCCATATATAGCAATGTCTTCTCAACACGATGAGGTGATTCATAAATCAAGATTGTTTCAGTATGATGTCTCAGTCTAGATAACTCACTCATGATTTGACTTTTTTTCCTCGGTAAAAATCCGACAAATACAAATCGATGCGTCGATAATCCTGATGCGATTAATGCAGATAGAGCTGCGTTAGCTCCTGGGATCGGCACGACATCGATCTGTTCAGCAATCGCTAGCTTGACAAGCTCATACCCTGGATCAGAAATAGCGGGAATCCCTGCATCACTGACGAGCGCAATGCTTTTCCCTGCGATGAGCAATTGAATTAATTTTATACCACTGCTATCTTGATTTTGAGCATAATAGCTGACAAGTTTTGTGGAAATATCATAATGTGAAAGTAATTTTCTCGTTTGCCTCGTATCCTCTGCCGCAATCACTGACACCTCTTTCAACATACGAATAGCGCGAAACGTCATATCCTCGAGATTACCTATCGGTGTTGCGACCAGGTACAGTTTGCCTGGTGAACCTTCTTGTGTGTGCAACTTTGAGAAACTCTGTTGTATATTCACTTGGGTTCCTTTCGATTTCATTTTATCCTTGAATCCCTAATCATTTCTTACGGGTTCCCGATAGATGGCATGAATTTCCTTGCTATATTGATGATTTTCATTATATATAATCAGCGGCGGTAACACACGTAAATCCGGTTTTGCATCTTTGATCCCTTCAATTAGGACCATCATCGCTTCTTTATCTTGAGTCGAATGGACCAATCGCATTCGTTTGGGTTCGATATGATAGTCACGCATGAGATTACTGAGTTCAATTAATCGAGCTGGGCGATGAACAATCGCTACTTTACCTCCAGCCTTCACTAATCTAGAACATGCCATAATTACATCTTCTAACGTACAATGAATCTCGTGTCTAGCAATTGCTTTATGTGTGTTCATATTCTGTTCACCTGCGGTAACTGGCAAATACGGTGGGTTTACTGTTACAAGATCGAATTGACCATACCCTACGATTTCATGAATACTTTTGATATCACCACATGTTATGAATATTCTGTGATCTAATCCGTTCAGTTGAACATTTCGCGAAGCCATATTTACTAACCGCTCTTGAATTTCAACACCATGAATATGTGTGTGATCAGAACGAGTGGTTAATAACAACGGGATGACTCCGTTTCCTGTGCATAAATCCATAACTCTTCCTCGCTGAGGTATACTGCAAAAGTGTGCAAGTAACACGGCATCCAGTGAAAAACTAAAAACTTCATGGCTTTGTATGATTTTCAATCCATTGATTTGTAAATCATCGACGCGCTCAGAAGCATGCAGCGGTATTGTGTCCATACCTGATCCTTTCTTTATATCTGATGTATCTCCTCGTCATTTCCATAAGATATGCTTCTGTATTTGAAAAAACCGTAGAAGTGTTCTCTACGGCTTGACTGCTTTATTTATTCAAAAAAGATACGCAAAACAAACAATCTCCTTCTGTGCGTAAATGGCCAAAATACACGTTGCAAATATGAAATCCTTCTACATACAGATTGGTTAAGTTGTCATACCCTTTACCGATGGTATGACGATCGATCCTACTTTCTGTTTGCACACCTTCTGGATCTTCTAGAAGCAATAGTTTTTTGCAAAGACGCTGGTTTTCCATATAAAGTTGCTGGTTTTCTTCCATCAAGGATACGATCTCTTTCTTGAGATCAGCAAAATCCATATGTGTTTGTCCTATTTTTTGTTCCATTTCGCATAATTGTTCGAAAAATTTGGTTTTTTCCATCAATACACCTCGAGTAGCCGTGACATACTAGTCATGCTCTACTACATCGTCCAAAGGAAGGTCAACAGCTTTTTTGGTTTCGTCTAATAACACTTTAGCTGTGCGGTCTTTCATGTTCATACCCAGTAATTTACCACTTCCTAATGAAGTAACCACACGGTGACCGACAGTAGGTAATGATTCCCTTGCACTCTCGTAATTGTCATGTTCGTACTTGAGACAACACATCAATCGTCCACACAATCCAGATATTTTCGTTGGATTCAATGATAGATTTTGATCTTTAGCCATTTTAATCGAAACAGGTTCGAAATCTCCTAAAAATGAAGTGCAACAGAGGATGCGTCCACATGGTCCGATTCCTCCAAGTATTTTCGCTTCATCACGAACACCAATCTGGCGAAGCTCTATCCGCGTACGGAAAATACTGGCTAAGTCTTTCACAAGCTCTCGAAAATCAACACGGCCTTCAGCTGTAAAGTAAAAGATGATCTTATTGCGATCAAACGTATATTCTACATCAACAAGTTTCATTCTTAAATCATGTTCTTTGATTTTATTTTGACAAGAATGAAAAGCGTCTTTAGCCGCTTGTTTGTTATCTTCAACGAGCTTAGCATCAGTCTGATCCGCTAAACGAATCACTTTCTTCAGCGGAAGAACGACGTCATCTTCTAATACATCTCTCTTATCGATCACGACTCTACCGTACTCGACACCTCTAGCTGTTTCGACGATCACTGTGCTTTCTTTTTGGATCGGCAAATCGCTGGGATCAAAATAGTAAATTTTACCAGCTGTTTTGAAGCGGACACCGACGACGGAATACATTTTTATCCCCCCTGTAACTCCAAAAGCATATTTTCAATTACCAACTGTGTATTTGCATTAAATCGTAACCGTTTGTGTGCTTCAATCGCTTGTCCCATCATATGTACCCAATGAGAGGTACTTTTTTTGAGAGAAAGGGGCTGCATCCAGTCGATCTGATCTATGAAGACAAGATGGTTTGTTCGTTGTACATGTAACTTGACCATATCTTTATACCATAAAATAAACAAATCAAGTAAAGTTGATACGTGATCAGATAGATCTGTTTTGCATATTTTATTTTGTAACGTGATCGAAGAGATCGGAAATTGTGTTGACGCTTCTTTAGCTAATTGTAACATTACAATTCTCATTTCTGCAAACCAATTTGCATGAATAAGTTCTCTAGCTTTAATCAACCCCGCAACTAAGTGAATTGCTGGCCTCACAAGAATCTCTGGTTCTCCTTCTGCGAGAAGCGTTTGTGCCATTTGGTCTCTTGGCATAGGAGTAAATGTCAAACACTGTGCTCTAGATCTTATGGTAGGAAGGATAGCTTCTTGATTTTCTGTGATGAGTATTGCTAATAGTCGCGCATTGGGTTCCTCTAGAAAGCTGAGCAAGCTATTTGCTGCAGGTATCGTCATCTGTTCTGCTTCAAGAATAATATAAACACGGGTACGTAATGATTGTATGCGAAATGTAAAACTTCGTTTGATTTCATGCATTTGATCAATTTTTAACTTGCTGCCTTCTGGCTCAATCATTTGTACGAATGGATGATTGGAGTTTTCGACTTTTCGACATTCACTGCATTGATTGCAAGCATCACCCATCGAATTCTCACAAAACAAAGCTTTCGCTAGTTCAACGGCCATTCGCTTGCGCCCCGTACCCTGTGGACCACTGAAGATGTATGTATGGGATAGTTGGTCTTTCTGTAAACTGTTTTGTAATAACCTTTTGACAGCGTGCTGTCCAGCAATATCTTTAAATGACATAAGCGTTCACTCCACAGCTTTTTTTCAAAAATGTTCAAATCTCTCAATCGGAAGAACAAACACAGCCGCACCACCGACTTGAACTTCAATAGGAAAAGGAATGTATGAATCTGCAGTGCCGCCCATCGGAGAAATCGGAGTCGCGAGTTGTTCACGTATTTTACAATTGTCTTTGATGACTTGAAGAACTTGTTCCACTCTATCATTTTCAGTACCAATCATAAACGTGGTATTCCCTGCACGTAAGAAACCGCCAGTACTTGCAAGCTTTGTAGCACGAAAACCTTCTTTAATCAGTTCTTGTGATAACCGATTACTATCCTTATCTTGGACCACAGCTATAACTAATTTCATACATCATTCCTCCTTAATTACAAATATGCCTTTGGTGATCCGTTCATCACATGTGCTACTTGTATTGTTCTAGTAAGGTTCGGCAATCTTCCCAGATTTCATGAGCAATTTCAACTTCTGATCGAACGGCTTGGATAACTTTGATTCTTTCGGTATTGTGCTGTGCAATACATAAAAAACCTTCCCGTACCTTACTATGATAATCCCTATGTTTGAGCTCTATTCGATCTAATAAATGACCGCTTTGCTGAACCGCTCTGTGATGAATTCTTTCTAGACTCACTTGCACAGGGACATCGAGCATATACGTTCGCTTAGGTTGCAGTTTAGCACTAGCAAATTCACTGATTAATTTCACGAAATCAGGATCAATTCCTAATCCATAACCTTGGTAAGCTACACTCGCATCGATATACCGGTCACAAAGCACAATTTTGTTTTGTTCAAGTGAAGGGTAAATCACTTCCATGACGTGCTGCGCTCTAGATGCAGCATAGAGGAGAACTTCAGCTTGGTCGACCATCTCCGTGTGGTGAGGTGAAAGCAAGATCGAACGAATCTGGTCACTGATGACCGTACCACCCGGTTCTCTTGTGACCACAACATCGTAACCTACATGTGTTAATGAATCTGCTAATTTCTTGATTTGCGTTGTTTTACCTGAACCATCTGGTCCTTCAAATGTAATAAATATTCCTTTCATCGGTTCCCCCAACTGGACTTATGAATTGAATATATGAATATATGCTAATTTGCTCGTTGAAGTTCCTTGGAAATGAACCCCTTGTGCTGCAAGTTGTTTCAAGTGAGATGTCATGCTTGCAGTAATGATTTCGCCTTGGAACCATAACGGGATTCCAGGAGGGTAAGGAATAATCGTTTCTGCTGCGAGTTTGCCTATCGCTTGGTCAATGTCTGCAATCGGTATCCCTTGTGTAGCACGTGTAGATGAAGATCGTGAATTCGGTAGATTTATTCGTGTAGGCTTTGAGAGCACTGCGTTCCTCGGTAAATATACCCTATTCGATGTGGGATGGGTAAGTTCCTTCTTTTGTAACCTTTCCTGCTCGCAAATCTGAACGAGCGCATCGTATAATCGCTCCATTTCACTTTTCGATGTAGCAATTGTACATATCAAAAGCACTTGTCTTTCATTCGATAATTCGGGATAACATCCACGCAATTCTAACTGCTCTTTGATTTGATGTCCGGTTAATGTTCCACTGAGATCAGTAAGCGTTATTTTGAATGGATCTTGCCTCCAAGATGAATTTGTATCCGCATTTGGATTTTGCCCGAAGCACGGTAACCTCATCGATACTTTGTTGCGAAACGTGCGGATGGTCTCTACACTTTGCGTAAGCATCCTTTGACCATGATGATATATTTGCCTTCGAGCTAGATCGATCGAAGCGAGAATGGGATAAGATGGGCTAGAGCTTTGCAGCATACCGAGAGTTTGTTTAAGATGTGTTACGTTGACTCGATTCCCTTGTAGATGCAAAATGGCACCCATCGTCATAGACGTTAACATTTTGTGTGTAGATTGCACGACGATGTCTGCTCCACAAGATAGTGCAGATCGAGGTAGTGATGGATGAAAGCCAAAGTGTGCACCATGTGCTTCATCAACCATCAGAAGCATATCGCATTGGTGTAATAACGAAGCAATAGGTTGAAGGTCGATACTTAAGCCATAATAATCAGGATTGGTAATCAGTAAGCCTTTCGCTTGCGGATAATTTTGTAGCGCTTGTTCAACATCTTCATATGAAATGATCTCTGTGACTCCATGAGTGGAATCTTGATACGGTGTAATAAATACCGCTTGGACTCCAGCTAACATGAGACCATGAATAATGGATTTATGTGCGTTTCTTTGAACGATGAGTACATCATTTCTTTCGCATGTACTAAGAATCATTGCGAGATTGCCAACTGTGCTACCGCCTACGAGAAAGAAACTTTCTTGTGCACCAAAGCATTGTGCAGCTAATTGTTGGGCTTCATCGATCACTCCTTCGGGTTGATGCAGATCGTCGAGTCCTGGTAGCTCTGTGAGATCAATCGACATCATTTTTTTGAAGTATGCCTTTGCGGATGAATCTACCCCATGACCTGATTTGTGTCCTGGAATATGATAACTCGCGGGGTGTCGTTGAGCATGAGCGACGATAGCTTCATAGATTGGAGCTCTAGCTTGATCTAAGTGTCGATTGATCATGATGGTACATCTCCGATTTCTAACAACTTCATTAGCTCTTCTTCATCATGTAGGATTCGTATTCCAAGTTCTTGGGCTTTAGTTAATTTACTTCCCGCTTTTTCACCTGCGATCACAATGTCTGTTTTTTTGGATACGCTCCCCGTCACGATAGCTCCACATTGCTCTAATCGTTTTATCGCTTCGTCTCGACCCATCCGTTGTAAGGTGCCTGTAAGAACGACTACTTTCTGGAATAACAGATGATTTGGATTCATCAACTCTTTTGTCTGCGATATCCTACTTGGTTTTACCCCTACAGATAACATACGCTCTATATTTTCGATCATCAAAGGATCTCTGAAATACGTATAAATGCTTTCGGCAACAATTTCTCCCACATCCTGCAGGAGGATGAGCTCTTCTTTACTAGCATGCATAAGACTTTCTAAGCTTCCGAAATGATCCGCGAGTGATTTCGTGGTTGTTTTCCCTGAGTTCGGAATACCTAAAGCGTATAGAAACGAAGCGAGTTCACACGATTTGCTTTTTTCAAAAGCTACAAGTAAGTTTGTCGCTTTCTTGTCTCCAAAGCGATCTAAGTTGACTAATTGGTCATATTGCAATGTATACAACTCCGCAGAATCGCGAATGCCAAGTTCATGATACAGTTGTGAAACTGTCCTTTCACTGAATGACTCGATATTCATAGCATCTCGCGAAGCGAAATGCACAATTCTCGCGATAATTTGAGGTGCACATCCCAAGCGATTTGGGCAAAACACATGTGCTCCTCTCTCTTCTAGTAAAAAGCCGCATGCAGGACAAACTTCAGGAAAGCGAATTTCTTCACCATCTGGTTCTGAACTTACTTTTCCTAATATTTCAGGAATCACATCGTTAGATCTGCGAATATATACGTGACTACCTATTGCATAACGAAGATTTTTACGTTCGATATCATCTCGGTTGTTCAATGTGCAGTTCTTTACTGTAACGCCTGCAAGCTCCACTGCTTCTACTCGCGCTAATGGTGTAATCTTTCCCGTGCGACCAACTTCCCAAGATACAGATTCAAGAATGGTCATGACTTCTTCAGCTTCGAATTTGTATGCAATCGCCCAACGCGGAAATTTATCCGTGTAGCCTAGCACCTCTCTCGTTCTCATGTGCGTGATTTTGATCACACACCCATCGATTAAGTAATCATAGGTGAATCGCTGATCCGCGATGTGTTTGATCTCTTCAATAACACCCTCTATAGTAAGGAAATATTGCACGACTGGACTGACTTTCAGACGATTTTTTTGCAAAAATTGAATCATTTCTTGGTGATTTTCAAATTCACGTATATCCGAGAAGCCCACGTTATAAAAAAACGCATCTATCTTTCGACTTGCAGTAATTTTTGGATTTAAATTACGAAGTGCTCCCGCAGCAGCATTGCGTGCATTTTTTAATGGCTCTTTCGCTGTCTGATTGTATCGCTCAAGCACAGAGAGGAACATCAAACCTTCCCCTTGAAGCTCCATCTTCCCTTCTTGATAAGGAATTTCTAAAGGTATCGAGGAGATCGTCTTGACTTGTTCTAGAATCCCTTCACCGATCGTGCCATTTCCGCGAGTCGCTGCTTGAATTAATCGCCCCGCTTCATAAGTTAAATTAATCGTAAGTCCATCAAATTTTAACTCAAGCACAAATTCAAGCTGTGGTAAAGGCTGCTCAGGGGTTTTCGCATTATAATCGTTTATTGACTTGTGCACACGATGATACCACGCTAGCAACTCATTGATATCTTGTGCTTTATCAAGCGACCACAAACGAGACAGATGTCGGTGCGGTTCAAATTCCTTTCGGATCTCACCTCCAACACGTTGAGTTGGCGATGCAGGCAACACAACTCCTGTTTCTTGTTCAAGCTGTATTAAGCGACCATACATGTTATCCCATTCCTGATCGGAAATCGTTGGTGCATCTAGCGTGTAATAGTGATAATTATGTTCATTCAGCTGGTCAACTAATTGCTTCATGGTCATGCGGATATCTAACATTACATAGCATCCTTTCGATATTCATGTTGGTCACGATAATTTCTGAATTGGAGCAAACTTCGCTAATAATCGTTTGATTCCTGTAGGAGCAGGAAATGCAATGTGTAGCTCTGTCTGTTCACCACTACCTTTCATCGCGATCACTGTGCCGACTCCCCACTTCGTGTGAGAGACTTTATCTCCTGTTTTAAACTTTTCACCTGTTTGACTTCCTATAGATTCTATCGGTTTCACTTGTGATTGCGAAGCTTGCGTGCTTGGATTTCCATGAAGTGAAGATTGACCAAAAGATGTTGATTTCCCCCTTGGTTGTCGAGCAGAAAATGAGGTGTCCCCGCTATTTGGTATACGTTCTACGATATGTTCGGAAATTTCTGTGAGGAAGCGAGAAGGCGGATTCGCATTGGTTCTCCCATACAAAGTTCTCATCTGTGCATAAGACAAGAATAATTGGTTTTCTGCTCGCGTAATACCTACGTATGCTAATCGTCGCTCTTCTTCTAACTCTATGTCGTCAGTTAAAGCCCGTGCGTGGGGAAATATGCTTTCTTCTAAGCCAACGATGAACACTACAGGAAACTCTAAGCCTTTTGCACTGTGCAGCGTCATTAGGATCACTTTGCGTTGTTCTTGATCTTCTTCTGCTTGGTCAGCGATATCGATATCTGCAATTAGTGCAAGATCGGTTAAAAACGAAAGTAAACTTGGATCTTCACTTCGCTTTTCAAACTCCATGGTTACAGATAAGAATTCATCTATGTTTTCTATCCGA
>CAMCVV010000058.1 GCA_945881905.1 Paenibacillus alvei | reverse complement strand
TACAGCTTGCTCATACGTGGGTTTTTCTTTGAAAGCTTCCACGAGATAGCCGATATCTTTGTGTTCGCCAGATGTAATGTACCCATATCCCGTGTGAGGTGCGTCGGGTTTGATACCGAACGTAAGGATATACTCATCTGCCAATCCCTCGGATGCTTGGATGATGTCTGCGAACGCTTGGTTATGTTTAATCATATGATCCGAAGGAAAGACGACGATCGTAGCGTGACCTTGTTTCATCACTTCATGAACTCCCGCATAGATGGCAGGTAGCGTGTTTTTGGAAACAGGTTCCACGATGATGTGGTCTTCACGATACATATATCCTAGCTCTTCTATTTCACCCATAACCAGGAACTTGTATGAAGCATTCGTTACTACATAGATGTCATCTATATCCGCTAACCGCAGACTTCGCAGGAATGTTTCCTGAAATAATGATTCGCTGTGGTCTAGCAGTTTAATAAACTGTTTGGGATAGCGATCACGACTAAGTGGCCATAATCTCGTTCCACTCCCACCTGCTAGTATGATGATCTTCATGTGTTCGACCCCCATTATCACGCTTCATCGCAGCTACCATTCATATGCTTCGCAGATACCACGCATACACTTGGCGGATGCCTTCTTCTAACTGGGTACGATGTGTCCAGCCCGATCTCTTTAATCGAGTTACATCGAGTAGCTTTCTGGGTGTGCCATCTGGTTTCGATACATCATGAGATATCTGGCCTTCATAGTTCACAACGCGCTGAATGATTTGAGCGAGCTCGAGAATGGCGATATCTTCACCCGTGCCCAGATTAACATGCAAGTCGTCGCTATATGTATTCATGAGATGGATACACGCATCTGCTAAGTCATCGACATACATGAATTCTCGCATGGGTTTCCCTGTACCCCATATCACAACTTTCGGCTCACCGTTACGTTGTGCTTCATGGAATTTTCTGATCAGCGCAGGCAGTACATGTGAGGTTTCGAGATCGAAATTATCGTTGATCCCATACAAGTTCGTAGGCATTCCTGAGATGAAGTCACACCCATATTGCTGACGATAAAACTTACATAGTTCGATACCCGTGATCTTTGCGATGGCATATGCTTCATTCGTAGGCTCTAATGTTCCGGTCAGTAAGTATTCCTCTTTGATCGGTTGTGGAGCCATCTTAGGGTATATACACGATGAACCCAGAAATAATAGCTTCTTCGTCTGGTATACGTAAGCACTATGAATCACATTCGCTTCGATCATGAGATTATGATAGATAAACTCCGCAGGGTAGATCTGATTCGCATATATTCCACCTACTTTAGCAGCAGCTACAAATACATATTCCGGCTTCTCTTGTGCGAAGAATTCTTCCACCTCAGCCTGTCTCGTGAGATTCAGTTCCGAAGATGATCTCCCGATAATGTTCGTGTATCCGTGTTCTCGCAAACTTCTGACGATAGCAGATCCCACCATACCTCGATCACCAGCTACATAGATCTTTGCATCTGTATGCATGCGACACTCCTCTATTCACAAACTCATCTATTCACAAACTCATCTATTCACAAATACGTCTAATCAAACTCGCGTCTAATTCTTTCTTCTCGCTCTACAAGCTTCATATCACTTTTTACCATAATTTTCACTAGATCTTGGAAGCTGGTTTGAGTTGGATTCCAACCTAATACGGTTCTGGCTTTCGTTGGATCGCCTAATAATAGTTCAACCTCAGTGGGTCTGAAGTACTTCGGATCTATTTCTACCACTACTTGGCCTGTCGCTTGATCAATCCCTTGCTCTTCTACACCTTCACCTTGCCAAACAATGTGAATGCCTGCTTCCCGGAATGCTAATGTCGTGAACTCTCTGACGGTGTGCGTTTCACCTGTCGCGATCACGAAATCTTCGGGCACCTCTTGCTGCAGCATCAGCCACATGCATTCCACGTAATCTTTGGCATAGCCCCAATCGCGCATGGCATCGATATTGCCGAGGTAGAGCTTCTCCTGCGTACCTTTGTGAATTCTAGCTACAGCAAGCGTGATCTTTCTGGTGACGAATGTTTCCCCACGTCGCTCCGATTCATGATTGAAGAGAATCCCGTTGACAGCAAACATATGATAGGCTTCCCTATAATTCTTCGTAATCCAATACGCATACAGCTTCGCTACTCCATATGGACTTCTGGGATAAAATGGTGTTGTCTCTGTTTGCGGTATCTCTTGAACTTTGCCATACAATTCAGATGTAGAAGCTTGATATATCTTGACTTGTGTCTCAAATCCTAAGAACCTCACCGCTTCAAGTAATCGTAATGTCCCTATACCGTCCGCATCTGCTGTGTATTCGGGCACTTCGAAGGAAACCTTCACATGACTCATTGCCGCTAGATTATATATTTCATCAGGTCTAATCTCTCGAATTAAGCGTATGAGATTCGTGGAATCTGTCATATCGCCATAATGAAGTTGAACTTTGCGCTTGATGTGCATATCTTTGAGTAACTCTTCGATGTATAGATGTTCAATTCTTTCTGTATTGAATGATGAACTGCGTCTGATCACGCCATGTACTTCATAGCCTTTACCAAGCAAGAACTCTGCTAGAAATGATCCATCCTGACCTGTAATCCCTGTGATGAGTGCTGTTTTCAAGTCATTGGTCTCCGATTTGTATGTCGTATTTGAGAAGTATACCCTTCATTGACAGCCTACAGAGTGACCCAGGAGTCGGGAACAATATCAACGAGCCCACCATCCGCGAACCACTTCTGGGGTGCAATCACTATTTTTGATGGATGACTGATTAACCACGCTCCCCACCATTGGAAAGTACTATTGACGATAATCGCATGCTGACAAGAAGCCATGATCAATAATTCTTCAGTATCGCTGGTTTGCTCTTCCTTCTCACGGTACACCACATCACCATCAAATTGTAGATTGTGTTTGACCCAATCAATGTCATCTGAAAATATATAGAATACGGGGTTATCCTCTCGCGCTTTGATATATGCGATTGCGGATGAATAGTAGTCCATCCCGAAGCTCCCATAACGCTTAATGTTTGCAGGTGTAGCAAGATAATCCCCTCTGCGAACCCCGATGAATACGGCGTTGGTTTGTTTGATTTTCGCTATCATTTCAAGTGATTTGGGGCTCATTTCTCTTTTTAACGTTAATTCTTTTTTTAATTCATTTTCTAATCCTTGTACATGCCGCCATGACTGCCAATAACCATCAAGATACCCAAAGGGATACAATGTCGATAATTCTCGATGTCTGCGATCTCTTTCGAAATAATAGGCCCGGTTCAATATGATTTCGCATGCCGTTATGAATTTACTCAGATATCCCTTGGGGTTGCCTCTTTGTTTGAACTTACGAACAACCTGCAAATCAGCATCAGTGGCATACTCGATGTTCACATTCAGATCTAGAATTCGTGGTACATGAACATTATCATTTCTTACATGATGATAGATTAAGAAATCCGCTTTGATCGGGTGTGTGCTATCTTGCAATGCCAATGCTTTCATGAATACATATTGGAACAGTTGGTTTCCGAGTCCACCCTTGAATTTAACAACTTTCATATGAATCCCTCCTTCTGAATAGTTTCCTTGGATGAAGAATTCACTTGCTAGCTTACAAGCATGTTTATTGACTTACATAAATAACCGAACCACTACTCATCTTAATTTAAATACAGTAAAGAACACGAAGTAGAACATCAAGAAGCAGGAATACACCACAGATAGCCGTTCATGTTTCCGGTATACCTGCCAATGGTATTTCAATAAGCTCGATTTATTACTCGATAAGGATTTCCTACGCACACGGTAGCTACATAAGGGTTCATTGAGTCCGTACAGATATGTGGTACGTTGAATCACTTGTAACCACATCAGATAATCATTTCTTTTCTTAATATCAGCAACATAGCATTTCCCTAGTATTTCTGCATCATACATGACCGTTGAATTACCTGCACTCGTTCGCAAGAGTCCGTGATAGTCTCTACGATAGTTCGCAGATATCTGTTGATTCAGGGATTTACCCTCTTCATCAATCTTCTGGTAACTGGTACAGGTAAAAGTGTATTGATGTTCTTTCATGAATGCGATTTGTTTCGATAATTTCTCTCGAACCCAGAGATCATCACTATCTAAGAACGCCACATACTTGCCTCGCGCCTTCTCTACAGCTCGATTACGAGCAACCGCAGCACCCGAGTTATGCTTCAGGCATTCATAGTGAATCCGATGATCTCGAGATGCATAGAACTGAACCTTATCTGATGTATGATCCGTAGAGCAATCGTCTATGATGATAAGCTCCCAATTCTCATAGGTTTGCGTGATGACCGATTCGATGGTTGCTCCGATAAAGTCCTCACAATTATAAGCAGGCATAATAATCGATACTTGTGCTTCACCTAGTGTACTCATTCTTCGAGGACTCTCCCCTCTATGCTTTCTCTGATTCCATAATTGAAGTTCTCAGATCATTCTTGCAATATGCGATCTGATACTCTTGTTTGGCTTTCGTGGCGACTTCAATCACCAAATCACGGTTAATCCGATCATACAAGCCGTTTTCTAATTTGGATTCATGAACATGAGCGATTCCAGCTACATGCAAGACTACATCATAGTTAGAAAAGTCTGTGATAAGGATGTTCTTCATAGTAGTGCGCTCCCTTATGTGATTGATCCATCGCGATGTGTATCGTTCAGTGAAGCCTTATCTCCTTGAGGTGTCTTACCCGTCCCGCCTTCTACTATGCCTTCACTTCTGATCACACTGACGATCGTGGCGAAGAAGCATTTTACATCTAGAGCTAGACTCATCTTTTGGACATATTCCCCATCCAATCGAGCTTTCACTTCAATCGGGAGTTCATCTCTCCCATTGATTTGTGCCCAACCCGTGAGCCCCGGCAAGATGTCATTAGCACCGTAACGATCTCGCTCAGCGATGAGGTCGAATTGATTCCAAAGTGCAGGTCGTGGACCGATGACCGACATCGTCCCCTGCCATATATTGAACAATTGTGGCAATTCATCAAGACTTGTCTTCCGAAGAAACTTACCTACCCTCGTGATATATTGATTCGGATTCGCTAGAAGATGTGTCGGTGTATCCTTGGGCGTATCGATTCGCATCGTTCTGAATTTGAGAATATTGAAATAAGTTTTATGTATGCCGACTCTTTTTTGTTTGAAGAATACAGGTCCTGGTGAGTCTATTTTGATCGCTAGAATCAGTATGACAAAAACAGGGGATAGGCAGATGATACCGGTTGATGTGAGTAAGAGATCTATGCCTCGCTTCATATATATATACATATCCGTCTCCTCGCAGATGGAATATCGCATTCGATATACGTATCTTCTTTGTCGTCCATCATTTCCCAGATAAATACTGCCACGTAATGTAGATTTCACCTCTTGAGCTATGCATGAATGGATCGACGAACTTTTTCGAGTTTCTGACCGATTCAATGCGATTATTTGTGCTTATATATAATAAATATCTACTAATATATATATAAATATACCATTATAACTCGCTAATTTCTAGGTATTTTGTCGAAAAAACTCGAAAGATCTCGGATTCAAAGCGTCGGTACGTGAATCGATCTGCTCGTCCCGTACAACGATATTTTCACTCAATCACTTAATATGTCTAATAAGTGTTCTAATCACTTTTTTTGAATCAAAATGAGCGGCATATAGTAGACATTGATATTTCATAGGAATGATGTCAATTTCTTTTTTATAAACGGAAAGTAAACGTTGCTCAAATTGGACATTATCATGTGTTGGAAATATTAAACCTGTACTTTTATCTTTAACTATTTCACTATTATAACGACAATCAGATGCAACAACAGGTAGCCCCGATGCAAAAGCATCTATAAGTGTTCCTGCAAATCCTTCACCTGCATAATACGTCGGAAACAATAATAAATAATAGTCTTTAAGCACTTCAACAACCTTGTCATAAGGGACCGTGCCTTTGTATTTTATGTAGCTTGGTGCATGAGATATTATTTCTTCAAACTTTTCTTTATAATTTTCATCGATTTGACCATATATATCTAGCGTATAAATGTGTTGACCATAGTCCGTGTTTATTTTTTGAACAACGTTAATCGCATCTTCAATTCCTTTTTCTTTCGTTACTCTTGAAAATGTACATAACTTATAGGGACGAGTGTATGAATTGCTCAATTCATTTTTATTTACTATTTCTATTTTTTTGAAATTAGGAAGGATCGAAACATGCTTTAATCCTAAATCTGATAGTTTCTTCTGCATGGATGAGGTTTCCACAAAAATATGATCTATATTATACAAACATTTCAACAGCCATTTGCGGTCCTCTACAAACTCAGGTAGCCACCCTCCAACTACAACATACAATAACCTCCTGCGAAATATCTTGTTGAGAATTGAAAAAAAAGGCACAAATAGTTTTACTCCATTTTGTGCCGGAAGTATGATAATATTTTCACATTTTCGGAAAATAGTGAAACAATGAATCAGTAGGTTTAAAGGGTTTCTTTTCCATCTATATGTATCTACTTGTATTACATTATTCAATCCAAAATTGCTTATTAATTCCTCAGTGATGGTCTTCGTTTTCACGGTTTGACCATCAAATAATTCCCTTCCGCCTCCGAAATTTCCATATACACCAACTCTATACATGAAGTAATTCCTCCTTATCATATCCAGTACATATTCATGATGTTTTCTAATTCCTTATGATTTAACATACTCTATACATTTATCATTGATTTCACGTTGTTGTCACAATGTTTCACCATGCTATTTATCTGATCCCCCTTGATATCTTTCATTTTATCTTGCCATGGCTAATTCTCCTTGCTGGCACTCCTATATATGTCCCTGTTTCGCTGATATCTCGAATCACGACTGCACCTGCACCGACTGTGCAATCTTGCGTGATATTGACGTTATGACATACGACACTTCCGATACCTAACCAAGTTCTTGTCCCGATCTTGACTGATCCAGCGGTATGCACGCCTGGAGATATATGCACGAAATCTTCTATCACATTATCATGATCGATGGTCGCAGCTGTATTGATGATACATCCTCTACCTAGTTGACAGTTACACGCAATGACCGTTCCTGGCATAATGATTGTACCTACACCTATCTCAACTGCACTACCTATTGTTGTGTGAGGGTGAATGAGTAGGGGGATATTTGCACCCTTTTGGATTAATTGACTGATTATCTGTTCGCGAACAGCGTTATCGCCAATAGCAACAAATACATCATACTCATCTTGATAGCTTTCAGCATCTGTTGTTTTGCCGATCACATGTAGTCCTAAGAATGACTTGATCCCTTCATCATCATCTAAGAAAGCGATCTCTTTCCATATCCCCATATTCATAGCAATATCGGCTACAACTCGTCCATGACCACTTGCACCTATAATCAATAGTTGATTATGCTTTGTATTTGAATATAAACCATTCATGAATTCACACTCCTTGCTTGGTACTTTGGAACAGTTCCATCCTCGAAGTAAGTGCTGAATGAATGCCTTATCTAATGAAAAGCATCTTCATCGTTAGGAGTGTGATATTCCACAGTTCGGGAAGTTCATCTAGCGAAGTTGAACGGAGTCATCGTCCGAATCGTGTCAATCGGATGTCATCCGCTACTCATTATCCATGTGAGTCGACTTCCTCTGTCATGGTTCTGGATGTATACACGATGACTAATTGGCTATGTATCGACGGATTATAGGTAGTTGCTTTACTTGTTATGTCATGATAGGCATCCAACCAATCCTCACACAACATGGACGATATCTACATAGCACAGGGCAAGTAGACAACGTCCATGAATTGATTTATGATATGTGTTTGATGTAAGACGATCCTTGATTGCTATTAATAATGGTATTTATTCTTTCTCGAAGTATGGACTCATCTTCAACTAGCGCTTGTTCTAATTGATGGAGCTCGGTTTCTAGCTGTTGACTATCAACCTTCTCGGGTTGGCCGATGAAGATACGGTTATGTAAGGTTGAGCTGATGCCTTCTGCGTCGGTCAGCAGTTCCTCGTAGAGCTTCTCACCTGGACGTATTCCGGTATAGACGATAGCGATATCCTCATCGGGTTCGAATCCAGAGAAGCGAATCAAGTCGCGTGCGAGGTCTACGATCTTCACGGGATTCCCCATGTCGAGGATGAATAGTTCCCCACCTCGTGCATATGAGCCTGCTTGAATCACGAGTTGCACAGCTTCGGGTATCGTCATGAAGTATCTCGTCATCTCGGGATGAGTCACTGTCACAGGTCCGCCATAGCTGATCTGTTCCTTGAACCTAGGTATCACACTCCCGTTACTACCAAGCACATTACCGAATCGCACAGCGACATATCGCGTCTGGCTCTGTTCATTCATCGCAGAGATAACCATCTCTGCTATACGTTTGGTCGCTCCCATGATACTTGTCGGATTGACAGCTTTGTCTGATGAGATCAGAACGAAGCGCTCTGTGAGGTAGCGATCTGCTGCACGTGCTACATTACGTGTACCCCATACATTGTTCTTGATCGCTTCAGCAGGATTACGCTCCATCATAGGTACATGCTTATGAGCTGCTGCATGGAACACCACATCAGGCCGATACATCTCGAACACTTGATTAATGCGAGCTTCATCTTGGATGTCGGCAATGATCGTTTCGAGAGGAAGTGTCGGGAACAATCGCAATAATTCCATCTCGATTCGGTATATACTGTTCTCGCCATGACCTAACAACAACAGTTGCTTAGGGTGGAATGGAGCAAGCTGTCTGCATAACTCAGAACCGATTGAACCACCCGCACCTGTCACAAGCACAGTCTTATGTTCGACATAGTTCGCGATTCCTTGCAGATCGACTTGTATCGGGTCTCGACCAAGAAGATCCTCCACATCCACATCTCGTATTTCTTTTAAGGTTACTTTGCCTGTGATGAAATCATTCAGCTTCGGGATGATTTTCAATTTGGCTTTGGTTTGCTTGCAGATATCAATCAGTTGTTGGATTTCTGCACGAGGAGCAGAAGGAATCGCTATAATGATTTCATCAATGTCATATTTGATTGCAGCTTCATGGATGAGATTACGGCCTCCATGTACAGGTATTCCATGAACATGCATCTGATGTTTGTTGCGATCGTCATCAATCAATACTACGGCTTTCATCCCACTTGCTTTGTTTACTGCCAATTCCTTGATGATGAACGTAGCGCAATTCCCTGCACCAATGACCATGATGTTTGTGTTTTTCTGAGTCAAATCTGTCTTGACATTCCCCTTCAAGATACGCCATATAAATCTCACTGCACCCATCAATAATAAATTGGTTTCATAGGTCAATAAGATCACCGAAAGAGGAACCATGCGACCGCTGATGAGTGTAGTCAGTATATAGGTAATAACACAGCCGATGGTCACTGCTTTGAATATCGCAAGCATTTCATATATACTCGCATATTGCCATATCCGATTATACAACTTCATCATTCTCATGATCAGTAATCCGATCGTCAGATAGAAGATAATAAATATCACCATCTGACGAACATTGGCTTCAGGAATATTTCCTTGGAATCGAAAATAATAAGATAAGAAAACACTGACGGCAATGATGAAGGCATCAATAATGACTAACATCCTCATCTTCAATTGATACGTCATTACACGTCCTTCCCTTCATCGACTTTACTGCCATAATATTTATAATAATAATAATAGTTATAACTTTCTGCAGTTTTGCGAGAAATGTTGTTAATGACGACTCCGAATATCTTCGCTTGCACATAATCGAACATCGCTTTTACTTTCACTGCATGCTCTTGCTTCACATAGCCATGTCTAATAACGAGCAACACGCCATCACATTTGGTAGATAACAGTTGTGCATCCGTGACTGCTAAAGCTGGTGGCGTATCAATAATGATGATATCGAATTGCTTTTTGAGATCCTGTAACAAGGTACCCATGCGCTGGGAACCGAGGATCTCTGATGGGTTAGGTGGAATCGGCCCTGATGTCAAGAGCGATAAATGGTTGACGAGCGTAGGTTGAATCGTTGACTCAATACTCGTCTGTCCAGAGATGATCGTACTTAAGCCTTTCATATTCGTCTTCAAAAAGACTTTGTGTATACTTGGTTTTCGCATATCGGCGTCGATTAACAATACTCTACGTTCTGTCTGGGCATACGTAATCGCTAGATTCGTACTTGTTGTCGTCTTGCCTTCCCCTGGACTTGCTGATGTAACCATAATAACTTTGACTTCTCGATCAATCGAAGAGAATTGGATATTCGTACGAAGCGTACGATAAGCTTCTGATACGGGCGACTTTGGATTATCATGAGTGATCATCGTTGACTTGTAATTTGCTTCCGCCATCTACCTTACTCACTCCTCTCGATTGAGAACTTCTATTTCTTTTTTTAGATTCTTCTCCATCTGTGAATGTAGTGATCATTGCTAATGTAGGTAATCCCATATAATTCGTGATATCTTCTTCTGTCTTGATGGTATCATCGAGGTATTCAAGTAACAGTATCAGACCCACTGCGATCATTAACCCCAGTATGAGTCCGATCGTGATATTCAATAGCGGTTGAGGTTTAATTGGTTTCGCATTGGGACTTTCCTTGGCCATATCTAAGATCGAGACATTGTCGACCTTGTAAATATATGGAATTTCATTTTTGAATGTTTCTGAGATCGCATTCACAATCTTCACAGCTCTTGCATTTGAGTCATCGATAACCGATACCGTCATCACTTGGGTGTTATTCACTGAATTGACTTTAACCATCTGAATCAGCTGTGTACCCGTTAATCCGAAATCTGGATTACGCTCTGCAACAATGTTCATGATTTTTGTCGTTCTGATAATTTCCTTATACGTATTGATCAAGCTAATATTCAGGTTAATGTCACCCAATGTGATTTGTTCGCCTTTCGAACTCACTGTTGTCTCGGTTGTCTTATTCACAATTAACTTCGATGATGCTTGATACGTCGGTGTAATGATGAAATAACTATATATACTTGCGATCGCTCCTGAACATATCATAAGGATAATTAGAACCCATATGCGTTTGCGAATCACTCTGATGTAATCCTTTAATTCCAATTCCATTCTAGGTGAACCTCCGGTCCGTACAATCTATATAAGTTTCGTATATTTTCGGCGATATATCGTCTAGAATGCCTGTAATCTGTCGTCTGTTTCTAGAAATGATATCGATAATGGGTAATCCGCAATCGGTTACCCATTATCAATTATTCGTATTCAATTATTCGTATGTGGTAAATGGTTAGCGATTATAGGCTATTGTTCAAGAAACGATACATCGCTACTGCTACTTCAGCACGTGTAGCTTTGTTTTGCGGTTTGTACACTTCGTTTGGATATCCATTCAGCAATCCTTGGCGATACGACATTGCTACTGAATTCTTAGCGTATGCCTGGATCAAATTACTATCCTTGAACGCAAGTAACTCTTGTTCATCACCTTTCAGATAGCCATTGGCTATAAGTGCGCGAGAAAGCATGGCTGCCATTTCCTCGCGTGTGATCACGGTGTTCGGATCGAATACAGTACTGCTTCGTCCAGTTATATAGCCTGAACGATAAGCAACTTCTATTTCTTTGGCGAACCAATCTGTTTCTTTGACATCTTTGAACGGTAACGATTTGCCTTTTCCTAGAGGTAATGAAAGAACTCGGACGAGCATCGCTGCGAATTCAGCACGTGTGTTATAATCACTTGGATTGAACTTATCAACTGATTTACCTACGATTATTTCTTTACCTGCTAAGCTTTCGATCGCATTTTTGGCCCAAGGAACTGAAGCCAAATCCGAGAACGTCTTTTTCGATTCAGATACATAATAATAACTGAAGTGATCCGTGTAGAAAGTCGCATACTGTCCATCAAACTTACCTGACATCGCTTCGATAGTCCCATCGTTGGCAATGAAGTATACTGTTATTTTATTCTTATCCTCACCTGGTTTCAGTGTGTAAGGAATGGAGAATTGCATTACACCTTCTAATTGAGAGATTGCTGTCGATCCGATTTTTGCATTGATATCGATGATTGTACTATTCGCAGGTACTCCAGATAACATTGCAGGTGTTAGTGAACTGCGATTTACAGATTCCACATCAATCGAAAGTGATGCGAGATCTGCACCTGAACCGAATGTGTTTTTGTCAAACGAAATATTTCCTATAGGAGAATAAATTCTGACTTCATCAACTTCTTTGAATATATCCGCTGTTGAAGGTAACTGGACGACCATTTTATTAGAATCTGTTAACGGAATAGAAATACCAGCAGTTTTTTCAGGCTTACGGTCAATCGGTACATCTTTATTCAGTAGTTCATTGGCAAAGCCAGATCTTACAGAAGATATTGCATCTCTTGAACTTGTCAATAATGCCAAATTTACATTCGAGGTTGTTGTGCTTCCCGATTGAGTTATGGATGACGATGGAACAGTTTGTCTAGCTGAAAAAATAGCTACTTCAGCTATGAGGCGATTCGTTTCTCGAAGGAACGTATTCACACCTTCTGATTCTTTTGATTCTTTACTATCAGATAATTTGAATACTTCAGAGATTTCAGTAATTAAAGAATTCATTCGTGTCTTAGTTTCTTCTGGAGTGGATATTGCCCTAAAGATAAGATCGGCATTACTTGCTAAAGCTGCAGCTTGCGTATTGAGATTGCTCAAGATCTCAGTTTTCGTGTCTTCATTGCTTTCTTTACCAATTGCTGTCTTGATATCAGTTTTAATGTTATTAAAAATTTGTGAGAATACACTCAATGAAAGTATCGCTTCTGCTTCTGTTTTGATATTGATTGCAATATCATTTATGACATTAATGATTTTACTTGCGCCTTCCACGTCTTTTGTCAACGTATCTCCACTCAGATTGTTCGCGATTGCATCGAGATCATTCCTTGCTTTCTCAATTGGTGAAAGGGTAGGCTGAGGTGTTGGTGTTGGTGTTGGTGTTTGTGTTGGTGTTGGTGTCTGTGTTGGTGTTGGTGTTGGTGTTGGTGTTGGTGTTGGTGTTGGTGTTGGTGTTGGTGTTGG
>CAMCVV010000057.1 GCA_945881905.1 Paenibacillus alvei | reverse complement strand
GATTTCATTTTTTAGTCGTGCTCAACATCAAGGAACTGTATATTTCAGTTGGCCAACATTTAACTTTATTGTTTATGTGAAAATGTTCAAAGAGTTTCCTATAGGTAAGCGTGAAGGCGTATTTTATACCGTAGAAAATGAACTTGAAGAAACGACATGGAAATATGATGAATCTACACGTTTATATCAATTAACATTTTTGGATAGTAACAAATATTATTCGATCAGCGCTAGCCAAGAGCAAATCGTACAATTCGGACATGCCTTAGAAGCAGAAATGATCGGAGCAACCATCGAACCCTATGATGATGAAGCCGATGAATTCGACGAATCCGATGAATCCGATGATACCGACGAAACCGACGAATCGGACAAAGCTACTTGATTGAAGTTCATTATGTATTTGAACAGAAATCATCCATGCCATAGACAACATGCAGGTAGATGGAAATTCGCATCTTGGATATATGATCATATGTAGGGGGAATGAGTTATCAAAGGTATCGTGCTTGAAGATGCAAACTACGACATTAATCGTGATTACATACGTCTTATTGTGTTAAGTCATGATCCAGATCCAGGAGCAAGTACACATTCACTGATTTCATTTTTTAGTCGTGCTCAACATCAAGGAACTGTATATTTCAGTTGGCCAACATTTAACTTTATTGTTTATGTGAAAATGTTCAAAGAGTTTCCTATAGGTAAGCGTGAAGGCGAATTTTATAGCATAGAAATTGAACTTGAAGAAATGACATGGAAATATGATGAGTCTACACGTTTATATCAATTAACATTTTTGGATAGTAACAAATATTATTCGATCACCGCTAGTCAAGAGCAAATCGTACAATTCGGTCATGCTTTAGAAGCAGAAATGATCGGAGCAACCATCGAACCCTATGATGATGAAGCCGATGAAACCTATGAATCCGACGAATCGAGTAAAGCTACATGATAGAAGTTCATTATGTATTTGAACAGCAATCATTCATGCCATAGAGCTGTTTTATTTCCCTTCTTTAAAGCCTAGTGCTTTACTTCCTGCTTCTAAAGCCGCGATAATCTTATCGACATCGTAGACGCAGCCTTGCCAAATACCTCCACTGACTGCTTGAAGTGCAGCCCATAATCTCGTGTCATCTGGTAGATCCTTATCTGGTGCTAGATCAGGGTGTAAGCTTCGTCGCATTAACGCCTCGCTTCCTTCTTCAGGCGTATACATTCGGTCGCCTTCACCAACAAAATTCAGACTTCCCTCTAGCTTGATGCGATCAATCTTGACTTCGATCCAGTCCCCATCCCTGAGCTTGCCGATCGGTCCACCCATCAGTGCTTCTGGGCCTACATGACCAATGCATGCACCTGTGGATACGCCCGAGAATCGAGCATCAGTGATCAGCGTCACATGTTTGCCAAAAGATAAATGCTTGAGGGCAGATGTCAGCTGATACGTTTCTTCCATACCTGAACCAGATGGTCCTCTGCCGATGAGCACCATTACGTCACCTGCACTTATGCCACCGGTCTTGATCGCTTTGATCGCACTGCGCTCGGTCGTAAATATCTTGGCTTGTCCCTTATGGTAATAAACACCATTTGCTCCAACCATAGATGCATCGATGGATGTCGATTTAATCACTGAACCATCTGGAGCAATATTCCCTGTGGGAAGAGTCACGGTAGAGGTCAATCCCCGTGCATGTGCTTGATCGGGGTTCATGATGACTTGATCTGCTGCTACACCATCTAATGTGAGAAGTGCCTCCTTGACCCGCTGTCTCCGTTCAGAATGCTCCCACCAATCGAGATTGCTTCTCAGTGTCTCCCCTGTGACGGTCAATACCGACTCATCGAGAAGACCTAACTTTCTCAGATGTAACATCACTTCCGGTACACCACCTGCTAGAAATGCTCTAACCGTCGTATGATGTTCCGGTCCATTAGGAAGCACACTAACGAGTCGAGGTACCCTTCGATTGACCGAACTCCAATCCGCTGCAGTCGGTATTCTACATCCAGCTGCATGAGCAATCGCTGGGATGTGAAGCAGTAAATTAGTGGAACCTCCAAAAGCCGCATGGACAACCATCGCATTGTAAATCGATGCATCTGTGATGATATCCTTCATGGTTAGTCCTTTGGCTTCCATCGTCATGACCGCACGCGCAGATTGACGCGCCATTTCCTCCCAGATCGGTTGTCCTGAAGGCGCCAACGCTGCGTGAGGTACCGTCATGCCGAGCGCTTCAGCAATCACTTGAGAAGTAGCTGCGGTGCCTAGAAATTGACAACCCCCACCTGGTGTTGCACAAGCACGGCAACCAAGCTCAGCAGCTTCCTCAAGCGTTAATTCACCATGTGCATAGCGTGCACCGATGGTTTGAATTTTGCCTGCATCTTCACCGGAGATAGGCGGAAGCGTTACACCACCTGGCACGATGACACAAGGAAGATTGTGCATCGCTGAGAGAGCTAACATCATGGCGGGCAAGCCTTTGTCGCATGTAGCGATACCGATGACGGCATGTCGCGTTGGCAATGACCTAATCAATCGTCGAAACACGATCGCTGCATCATTGCGATAGGGAAGCGAATCGAACATACCGGATGTGCCTTGGGTTCGCCCATCACAAGGATCACTGACATAGCCTGCAAAGGGAACCCCCCCATTATCGCTGATTTCTAACGCTGCAGCTTGCATCAATAGCCCGACTTCCCAATGGCCTGTATGATAACCAAGCGCAATCGGCGTACCATCTTCCCGACGTATCCCTCCCTGTGTGCTCAGCAATAACACTTGCTTGCCTTGCATGGCAGCTGGATTCCAACCCATACCTACATTCTGTGATAGACCAAATAAATCACCACTCGGTGCAGATTGGAGCATCTCTGGTGTCAGAGGTAATGAACCCGATGGACCGGTGGCTTTCGTCGTGAGTTCATACCCATCGGCTCTATCCATATTCATGATCCACGATAATAAATGCCTCATCCTACCTATCCTCCGTATTTCATCTGACGCTAGCTTTTTAAGAAGACCGTCTTGATTGCAGTGAAGAATTCTATTGCGGCTTGCCCTTGTTCTCTTGAATGTGAACTTGACTGCTTCATACCGCCAAATGGGGCTTGCAGTTCCACACCTGCAGTTTCAGAATTGATGCGCACAAGACCCGCATCCATATCTTGTATGAAGGAGAGGATATGACCGATGTTCTGTGTGAATATCGAAGCACTCAATCCATAATCCGAATCGTTGGCCAATTCAATTCCTTCAGCAACAGAATCAACTTGAATTAATGCGAGTACAGGGCCAAAAATTTCCTCGCGCGCAATCGTCATTTGTGGAGTGACTTTATCAAATATTGCTGGTGATACGAAGAAACCATCCGCGAGTCCCTCGCTCAGTAGGTGTTTTCCACCACAAAGCAGTTCGGCACCTTCTTCAACGCCTTTGGCTACATAGGATAGTACAGTTTTCAGCTGATTCTCACTTGCACAGGGTCCAAGCCATGTCCCGCTATCTAGACCATTACCTACTTGTAATTGACTTACTTTGGCTACAAGCTTATCTTTGAAGGCTTCATATACTTCTTTTGCGATGATGACTCTACTCGTTGCAGTACATTTCTGACCTGTAGATCGGATGCCTCCACTGATCGTAGCATCCACTGCTAAGTCCAGATTCGCATCTGCTGCGATGATGATCGGATTTTTTCCGCCCATCTCTAATTGATACTTGGCTCCTCTAGCAAGTGCCGCATGACCTACCCTTTTGCCAACCACGTTCGAACCCGTGAATGTAATCCCGCTCACATCAGGATGCTCGGCCAGTCCTTGCCCGATGATAGAGCCATTACCGGTAATGAGATTAATCACCCCTGCTGGAAGTCCTGCCTCTACGAGACATTCAATCACTTTGGTTGCTGTTACTGCCGTTTCAGTAGCAGGCTTCAACACAACAGTATTTCCATAAATCAGTGCAGGAGCTATTTTCCATATAGGTATCGCTACAGGAAAGTTCCATGGGGAGATGACGCCAACGACTCCAAGCGGTACGCGCGTCGTGAACATGAAGGCCTCACTATCTGTCGATGGAATCACATCACCTACTTTACGCATTCCTTCACCCGCGTAATAGCGAAGAATGGCTATGCCTCGTGCAGTTTCTCCCTTTGCTTCAGGCAGTGTCTTGCCCATCTCTCGTGTCATGGACTCTGCGATTTCAGCAAGCTTGCTTTCCATGATATGCGCTGCTTTGAATAAATAATCTCCTCTTGCTGCGCCTGACAGTTTGCGCCAGCTTCGCTGTGCTGACTTAGCGGATGCCACTGCAGCATTAAGATCTTCAAGCGTCGAGCTTTGTACGTACCCTACAATTTCATTTTTGTTCGCTGGATTGATACTTGCAATCGTTTCATTGGATGCTGTGGCTTTCCATTCACCATGAATATAATTGCGGTATGTACGAATTTCATTCGTTTTGATTAACATCTTCATTCCCCCTCAACATGATTATACTCTTTTACCGATACTTCGACCACTAAGCTATAATTGCTTCATCGTATTTCGTAATAAGCCGATACCTGCAATTTCCATTTCTACGATATCTCCATCTTGCAATGAAAATTCATTAGGTGGTACGATGCAAGTCCCTGTTAACAAGATCATTCCGTCATACACTTCATTATCTCGAATGAGGAAAGAAACCAATTCATCTAATTTGCGTTTCAGTTGACTTGTATTCGCACTTCCTTCAACTGTTAACACTCCATTTCTGTAGATTCGACATGCGATCTGTAAGTCATAAGGATTCATGACCGTCTCCACGAGTCGTATTGTAGGTCCTATCGAACAAGAGCGCTTCCAGACTTTAGCTTGTGGAAGGTACAGTGGATTCTCCCCTTCGATATCTCGACAACTCAAATCGTTACCAATGGTATATCCGACGATTGATCCATCTTGCATGATCACAAGACCGAGCTCTGGTTCCGGTATTTGCCAGCTTGAATCGCTTCGCAAGTACATGACATCATTAGGCCCTACCGTACGAGCAGCTGTTGATTTCATGAAAATTTCCGGTCTTACTGCGCTGTATACCTTATCATAGAAGGTGCTCGCATCAAGCTTACCTCCCGTAGCTTCATAATTGCGTGCTTCTCGACTTCGTTCATAGGTAACACCTGCAGCCCACACTTCTGGCGCTTCAATCGGCACAATGAGGTGTAGTTCTGTTAACGATTGATTTAGCGGACTTGATTGATGAATCCAAGTTTGGATCCAATCCCGTGGAAGCTTGTTTACTGCTTTCGATTGCAAGATCAGCTCTTGGAAACTCGTCTGTGGTAGTTCATAGATATGATCATCTGCTGTCAGCACAGCGAGCTTCGGTACGTCGTCATCTTGGAGATAGCGAATAATATTCATTGGAATCCTCTCCTTCACGTTCTGTGTCTTAGGTCCCCGAACTAGCCTAACTCTCATTCACTCATGCATGCCCCATAAGAGTGGACAATTCTGCACCTTTGTCTATCATTAATTTCTGGTAAGCTTTCACTTCTTGTTCAGACACCCTAGATGCAAGCATAGATATACTGATCGATGCGATAACACGATTCGTATGATCTAATATTGCTACAGCAATGCTTCTTACTTGCTACACAGACTCCTGTTCTTGGGAAGGTTATTATATTATTAGGGCAACATAATCATAAGGTTCGCCAGGTCGGGGGAGCTCGTCACAGGAATATCGTCTGTCATATCCGATAAAGTGCATATCGTTGCCAATGATTCTTCTTACTCATTGACTACATTACAGTTCTTCGGATCGTATTGTTTTCTGTTGAAAAGTTTTCTTATATGCTGTTGGATTCACACCAACATGAGCAAGGAATAATTTGGTGAAATGCCTTATACTAAAATATCCTACGAGCTCTGCTGCTTGCTCGTGCATATCAGCTGTCTTCCATTCCAATTTCAATTCAATCTCAGGCATACGACGACTCAACTTAACTTTATGTTTTGGTTCTTGCGGTAGATCTCTTGTAGAGAAGCTAGTTTCTCAGCTTGAGTTAGTGGAGCCCCTTCAATACGTATGTATTCCTTGACTTCAATCCACGAGGCTACTTCGATATTGGCTCGGGGTGCATCCCGTAAGACGATGAAATAAACGACTGAAGAAAGAAGGATCTTCGTAACCGACCATGGTCGCGATAACAATAATCTTCTCATCGGTCACAGTGAGCAGATGCTTGGCACGATTAATTCGAATTTCATGAAGAACATCGATTACACTTGTTCCGAATTCTGTGTTCATCAGTCTGTTGAGTTGACGTGTACTTACGTTGAACAGCTCCCCTAGAGATTTCAGTGTAATCTTATCATTATAATTCCGTTCCAAATATCCATAAATCCGTCGAGCTGTCATTTCATTGTCTTGCTGGCGGGGTAAGGAGGTACGCATCGGTTGTTGTAATGAGGTATAATAGCGGGAAAGTAATAGGAGGAGTTCAAGCATCTGAAGCTTGATGATCGTTGTGTACCCTACTCTTTTTTGACCATATTCGCGAATCATTTGATCGAGTAATCCGAGTACTAAAGCAGCATCCTGTCCGTGTAGATTCAATCGATGATTGAAACGAACATCACTCCGCAGGAAAGGATGCACGTAGAAGTAGTCCATGGATGCTGTGATTTCAAGCTCGTTCAATAAGGAATAGGGCATAAGCGAGGGCATGAACAAGCAGTTGATGATTTCAATCCGTTCGCCTTCCTCTACTTGATATGAATGGGTTTCTCCTGGATTGATGATGAAGACGTCACCTGATTTGATTTCATAGCCGATGCCATCAAAAAACTGAATCCCCTTCCCTCCCACGACATACACAAGCTCGATGAATTCATGACCGTGTTCCGATAATGAACTCTGTTCTGTTCGCTTCACCCAGAAAGGAAATTCTGCTTCCATAAAAGTGCTGCTTCTGAGAAGGTCTTTCATGCATGCACCAGCCTTCCACCCTATTCGTCAATACGGATACGTTGATCGCGAATTACTTTTTGGTGCCTTGAAGTATAGCTTTATCGAACAGCTGACGACTTGGATTCCTACACCACTCTTCCCACGTAATGCCCACCGTAGACAAGATTTTTTCGATGCGCCTGCGAAACGGTAACCCCTCTCCTTCTAATTGAACTTGCATCGGGTCAAGCCTGCCATGAAGCTGATGCTCAAGCCATTCGTCTAATTGCTTTTGGAATTTCTCCACAAGCTCAGGCATAGCTTCGGCTAAGTTCAACCTTTCCTCTGGATCATCAACCAAATCATATAATTCATGGAGGGGACGTGAGAACAACCCAGAATCATAGGTACGAATAAACTTATACTGCTCCGTTCGAATCCCTCTTGTAGCTTGCCAAGCGCATTCGCTTAGATAGATCGTCTCATGGGTGCCATGAGCCTTGCCCTTGATCGTTGGCCATAAGCTGTGACCATCCATGCCATGAGGATCAGCGACTTTCGTTAAGTCAATTCCAGGAGGAGCTGCTTGACGAATAGCTTCGAGAAGGGTTGGCATGATATCGACGTGTTGCACAAGTCCAGAAACACGCTTACCAGCAGGAATATGATTCGGCCATCGGATAATCAAGGGAATGTGAACCGTGGGTTCGTAAAGCCCGCAATGATCCCAATAAATGTCGTGCTCCGTCAAACTTTCACCATGATCACCGAACAAGACGATGAGTGTTTCCTCGCGAATTCCAAGTTGATCCAGATGATTATCAAGCTCCTTCAAGCAGTCATCCAAGTAACGGACTTCAGCATCGTATAGTGCATTATAGTAGTCACTATCTGTAACAGGGCCGATTAAATCATAATGATGATGCTTAAAGAAAGGATACGCCAAATGGTTATAAGCCGCATCCATGCTTGTATTCAAAGGATCATAGCGATCACGGTTATTGCCATAGAATTCAGAGATATAGGACTTCGGTGGTAAGTAAGGTGTATGAGTGTCCCAATAATGCAAAAACAGAAAGAACGATTCATCTTTATGCGCCTGAAGCCAAGGAAATGCGAGTTCATTGATCGTCTTTCCGTCAATCCAACGGTGCATACCTGCACTATTGATGTAATGGTGATACCCACGAGCAAACCATTCTTTGAGCTGATACAAGTTATCTACTGCTCCAGTAGTAAACCCCGCTTTGCGTAAGAGGGTAGGTAACCATGGGACGGACTTAGATAGCGCTGTCTGTGTTGACCCATGAGATACGATACCTGTAGAGAGTCCTACCTTTCCTGTGAATATACTCGTGTGTGCGACCTCTGTTGGAATATCTGAAGCATATGCGCGTTCAAATAGCACGCCTTCACTAGCGATCCGGTCGATATAAGGGGACGTTGGTTTCGTGTACCCATAAGTACTTAATCGGGAAGCTCTTAATGTGTCTAGTGAAACGAAAATGATCTTCATGTCTGTGCTCCTTGAGAAAAAATTACGGTACAACTTAGTATTCTTCAGAATGAGTATACCCTCTATTCACAGTAAATCCTCATGTGTAGGTGAAGCAACATGGCGGAAACTAATGAAATTATACCATATTGGTGCCGTTCATGTAGGCACTGTTTGGTACATCAGGTGGTTCATGTGCCCATGACTTCCACTGGTATACCGCCTAACGTATGTGAACGAATGGACGCTTCGATTACTTCTTGGGCAGCTAGCGCATCTGCACCTGAAGCTTCGATTGCTGCTGGCGGTGTGCCAGACTTGATTTGTTCGATTAGCCTCCTAATTCGACGTCCGAATGTATCATTGAAGCCTTGCATTCCACCGAATAATGGGTTCCTCATCACAAGCAGATCATCGGACTGGTGCGGATAATAGGTCATGCTTTCATAGACGTTATCGATAACGAATCGCCCTCTTTGCCCTGCTACTTCACAATATTCAATGGGGTGGCGCATCGACATGTCATAGCTTCCCGTTAAGTGACCTACGGCGCCGGAAGCGAACTCCATATTCACTGAAACCGTTGACCATGAGTTTCGCCCTTCTGCTTTGGTCATGAAGGCCTGCACACGCTTGATGTCCCCACCAAAATATCGCATCACATCGATCGAATGAGGGTGAAGCGCACGCATATGTAACCATGGTGTATCCTCGGCTTTGTTATCAATCGTTAATCGCATATTCATAAAGAGCTGCTTCCCTATTCGACCTTCATCGATTAAAGACTTAGCGCGATATGCAGCAGGTGTGAAGCGGTGATTCAGATTGCAAGCGAACCTCACGCCTCTGGTTGTTGCATAGGCAACCATCTCCCTGGCTTCATCGATCTGGTTCGAGATCGGTTTCTCCACAAGTACATCAATTCCCGCTTCAATCGCAGCCATGACAGGTATGTAATGATGTCCACCTTTCTCTTCCCCAGCTGTCGCTACAGCCATCAAGTCGATATTCTCTTGACTTATCATCTCTTGAAGATTCGTATATGCAGGGATGCCATATTCGTGCCCAATCGCTTTGGCTCGCTCCTCCACGAGATCACACACAGCAACTAACTTCGTATCTGGATGTTGATGATAGAAGTGGCAATGAATTTTACCTATATGGTTGACGCCAACTACAGCGACTTTGATCATCACACATCTTCCTTTTTCTCTTGTAATTTACGCGCGCCGCCAATAGACCCAATCCCTAGCCATTCGTAAGCCTCTTGCGACGAAGTGATCGTCATGCCTAGCCCATGCCAGTTCAAATTCGTATAAATCGGATTACGGCGATTGGTTTGTTGTTCGCGAAGTGCGATATGTTGATGCATACGGGCTTGCAACATCGCTACGACATCTGGTTCTTGTTCAGCTATATTATGGTTTTCGAGTGGATCATGCAACAGATCATACAACTCGAATTCCGGTTTAGCATGAAAGTCGGGTTCAAGTGCACAGATCAGCTTCCATTCTTGTGTGCGCCAGCCATGCTTGCGCATCCATGTACACTCGGTTATGTAAAACTCGCTACGATGTAAGGAATTCTCCCCACGCCACATCCCTGAGAGATTATGCCCATCGAACGCAATCTGGCTCTCAATACCGAGTAATTCGAGTACGGTAGGCATAATATCTTGAATCATTGACACATCAGATACTCTTATTCCTGCAGGAACTTGACCAGGAAATCTGATGATCAATGGCACGATCAGCGTGTTGTCATATAAGCCATGATGATCAAAATAACACTCGTGCTCATACAAGGTCTCCCCATGATCAGAAGTAACGACGACGAGCGTATTCTCTTCCAATCCAAGCGCTTTCAATTTGGCGAATATCGCTTGTATACAAGCATCCATGTATGCAATCGCACCATCGTATTGTGCAGTGATGTACGCTTCATCAGTTACACCTTCAGGAATCCACGACTTAAAGAAAGTAGCAAAAGGCTTGAAATCATACACAGGATCCATAGAGCGGTTGGTCGGATCCTTCTCATCGTCACCATAATATATTCTTTCAAAAGGTGTTGGAGGCAAGTAAGGAGAATGAGGATCCATATGTCTCAAAAACAGAAAAAACGGTTTATCTTCTTGAGCCAGTCGCTCGAGTTCTGGGATTGCGACTTCATTCAAATTGTGTGCTTTGGGTGTTCGGCCTGACTCGTCGGGTAACCATGATTCGTAATTCAGATAGGTTTGGAAACCACGTGAGGAAGGATTGTCTGAGAATCCAATACATGTCGTATTATACCCTTGTTGATCTAATACTTCGGCCATGGTGTGAACATGATCACCTAGCGGTCCTGCATGCCGCAGCGCAACTACATCCGTTCCGAACACATCCCTACCTGTCAGCATCGATGCATAGGCTGGTGTAGTTGGAATACTCGGACTAAAATGTTGCTCAAACAAGACGCCTTCTGAAGCGATTTTATCGATATGAGGCGTCGTTAGTCGATGATATCCATACGAACTCATATGATCTCTGCGCAAGCTATCAATGCCGAAGAATAATACATTTGCGTGTTTAGTTGTCACTTTATCTCTCCTAACGTGCATCTAATTTTTTCAAACAAGCGTTCAAGTAACCATATGATTCAGCTGCAATGATCGAAACATCGGCAAGAGAATGCTGGGGCCCTGCACCAATAACCTCCAAGATAACAGGTCCATCATAGTCACCTTGGACCATGGCTTGGCAATAGGTGAATAAGTCGATATCCCCACGACCACAAGCTTGCATATGAATAAGTCCAGGACCTTGTTCACGCCCTCTGCAATCCCGGATGTGAACATGCTTCACTCGGCTTAACACAGCTGGTAATGCTTCTTCTGCATTCTCTCCCGAACGATGAATATGACTCGGGTCCATATCGATGCCAAAAGCTGGTGATGAAATATGTGCCATCGCGTGTAGTGTCGTCGGTGTGTTATATATGGATTGACCTACATGTGCTTTGACACAGAGGGTAACACCATATGATTCAGCTTTCGCTGCCATCCGAGCAAGCATCTCGATCGAAGCTTGGAGGTCCTCCGCACGATTGGACTTGCCTCCAGGTCCTACATTGACAATAGGAATGCCTAACCCTGCCGCCGCTTCGAAAGCTAACAGTAATCGTTCTTCGTTCAAGGATGCAACCTCCATCGACAAGAACACCAAACCATGCTCTTGCATAATGAATTGGAGCTCCTGTTTTTGCTCTTGCCACCGGCTCAAATCTAGATGCTCACACATCCCTTGAATCGCTGAAATCTCTACACCATCATAACCGCTTTGCTGAATATGTTTAGTTGCAGTTGCGAAGTCGAATTCCTTAAACAACACTGAATTTACACCAAGTTTGATCATACAGATGTGCCTCCTCGTTTGAAGATCGATTGAACATGTTTCCCGATGTTGATCAACGCTCCACTTGTTACATCATATAAATCGGATCTCCATGAAGCGGAGGAAGTGGATGCGGTCGAACGACTTCACCACCTCTCTCATATGATTCAATCACTGCAAACGTATACTCCAACACCGCCAATGCATCTCTGCCATTCGCACGAAGCTGTTCCCGAGGTACTTGATGGGTTATATCCTCAAGAAACGCATGAAGACGATTGTCGAACGTAGATTCGAAATTGGTATTTCCATAATCTGTGACTTCCGCATCGGGTTGCACACTGATCGGCGACATGCCTTTCTCTGATTTCCAGAATGACACCTTCTCCACACAATTCTCTATACAGAACGTACCTTTACTACCTGCCATCTCGAAGCTCCACCAACCGCCAAGACCATATACAGCGTCACCTCTTTGGCTGAGCAAGTACCCGACACCGCCATTGGCAAACTTCACATGAATGCTGTTGATGGAAACCATCACATCACCTGCATTTCGGCGGAAGCCTGGTTGATCGGAGAAGGTCTGAACATGCGTAATGTCACCGCAAAAATACCGCATCACACTAAATGGATGAGTAAGAAATGCCTTCATATGGAAGTAAGGATGTCCTTTAATCTTCGGCGATCCGGCAGGTGCATACGTGTCTTCACCCCCATTGAATCCCATCTTATGTAAACAATAGACCAACTCACCGACTTGACCGTTATCTACATATTGCTTCGCTTTCTCAGCGGGCTGTGTAAAGTAATGATTCAAATTGCAACCCAAGTACACCTTCATCTTGTCCGCATAAGCCACCAATTCCCGTGCTTGCTGAATGTCATGACTGATCGGTTTCTCGATTAGCACGTGCTTACCATGTCCGATTGCTTCCATCGCAGGCTGATAGTGCCAGCTTCCGTTCTCGATGCCTCCCGTCGTGACATCCACGACTTGCAATTCGGGTTCGCCTTGGATCATCTCAGCTAAACTATAGTACGCTTTGACCCCGTACTTATCTGCTGCTGCATCCGCTCTCTCCTTGACAACATCACACACAGCAACAAGCTCAGCTAGTCCATCCTTCGCATGACATCGTGCATGATTATGCCCAATTCCATTCATACCGACAATCCCGATTTTAATCGCCATTCCTTCATCTCCGTTTCTGTTGATCTAGCTCATTTGTAGATCATTACGACTTATACGCATATGCAAGCGTTCCATACTTTACATTATATTCGTGAATGTCGGACTTAACATGGTCGATCGGGACAATAACTCATTGGATCGGGACAATAATCGATTGGATTTGCATAAATAAAACTAATTCCCTCAGACACGAGAGAATTAGCCGTTTCCTAACAAACACAATTCGCCACCACAGGTGCACTCTAACAAAATAACCCTTATATAACCCACGAATTCTTCTGCGGAATGTTTCTCTGCTAACCATCTTTCGCTCTAGGTTACTAGCGAATGACTAAGATGTCACTTGGGACATTGCCTGTTCGGCGAATTCGATTAATCTGGGTATTCGTTAATCGATCGTCTACAAGAATAAAGGAGGATGTCGCATTGTTGAACGCAAGATTACTTAAGCTGCGAACCGTTTGGGCTCCTCGAAATACTCGGAAGGACCCTTGGAAGTTAAATCTGGAGAATAGTACCAATGTGACGTCACTGGAATCACCAGGATTTCTCAGTCTGAAGCTCGATAGAAAGTTGTTAAAGCGAAATACTCCTAGATCGAGAACAGCAACCCCATCATCACCTGTGAATTGAATACGCCGACCTGTTAGATTACTACCTGACCATATATCGAGTCTTGGCATTGTCTCACTCCTTTTC
>CAMCVV010000056.1 GCA_945881905.1 Paenibacillus alvei | reverse complement strand
TGAAGAAAAGTTTTACAGGATAGAAGATCTTGTAAGTTCTTCAATAAGGCAAATCGGATACAACCCACCTTAATAAATGTGGATTCAAAAAAAGACCAGATGTTTATGTTCATCTAGGTCTTTGATGTATTTGTTTCAGTTAGACGCGTTCAATTACTTTATCGATGAGACCATAATCTTTTGCTTCAGCAGCAGTCATGAAGTAATCACGATCAGTGTCCTTTTCTAAACGTTCAATGGTCTGTCCGCTTCTTTCAGCTAGAATTTTATTCAGGTTTCCACGCATTTTGATGATTCGTTTGGCTCGTATTTCAATATCGGAAGCTTGTCCTTCGGCGCCTCCGAGTGGCTGATGAATCATTACTTCGCTATTGGGCAAAGCGTATCGTTTGCCTATCGCTCCTGCGGTTAATAAAAAAGCTCCCATCGAAGCAGCCATACCTACACAGATTGTAGAAACATCGGGTTTAATAAATTGCATCGTGTCAAAAATAGCCATTCCTGCAGTGATGGAACCCCCAGGACTGTTGATGTATAGACTGATGTCCTTATCTGCATCCTGAGCAGCCAAAAATAATAATTGAGCAATAATGGCATTGGCGACGGCATCATTGACTGGAGTACCCAAGAATACAATACGATCTTTCAATAAGCGAGAATAAATATCGTACCCTCGTTCACCTCGACTATCTTGTTCAACTACCATTGGAATGAAACCCATATGAAATACCTCCTTTGATATGTATGTGATTAGTGTACGAGCAACGTTAATATATTATTATCATACCGAAAAAATAATCAAAGGTCAATAAAGGTCAAAACATCGATATGAATTAAGGAAATATTTGTTATTATAGGTGATTATAAGAAGAAAAGCAAGGAATAATTATATTTGACATTTACACATGAAGCATTAAATAATTTACGCATGCAGTTGTATGAGGTACACAAATTGAGTATAATAACAGAGGAATATCCTTTGTCTATGCGGGACATAAAAAGAATACAAGGGACACAATAAGTCCCGTGAGGCGGATGAGGAAATACCTATGAAAGAGATTCTTGATATTCAACAACAACTACTTCCGGACCTTATTGATACAATGAAGAAGAGGCATACGATCTTACAACATGTTTTGATGCATGGTATGATTGGTCGCAGAGCATTAGCTTCATCTGTAGAGATGACTGAGCGTACGTTACGAAGTGAAGTTAAGTTTCTGAGAGAACAAGGTCTAATCGATATTGAAATCAATGGCATGAAGCTAACTGGGCATGGTCGTGAATTATTAGAAAACATGGAACCAATGATTAAGATTGCCTTTGGTCTAACAGAATTGGAAGAACGAATACGCGATGCGTTTCAGCTAAGTGGTGTAATGATTGTCCGCGGTGATGCCGATAGTTCGATGTACACCAAGAAAGAACTCGGTCGAGCAGGTGCACACGTACTTCGCAAATACTTAACGAATGATAGTGTAATTGCAGTAACAGGTGGTTCTACGATGGCAGAGGTAGCCAATTACCTAGGATCATCATCACCATTAAAAGATTGCTGGTTCATTCCAGCGCGTGGTGGACTCGGAGAAAGAGTAGAACTTCAAGCTAATCATATCGTATCTGCTATGGCTAAGCGAGTTGGTGGGCAATATCGGTTATTGCATGTACCCGATCAATTAGGGGAAGAAGTTACGCAATCACTTGTCCAAGATCCGCAAATCAAAGAAATCATTGAAATAATAAGAAATGCCAAAATCGTCATTCACGGCATCGGAGATGCAATGGTCATGGCATTAAGGCGCAAAGTGAATCTAGAGACAAGAGAAATCTTACTTAGAGAAGGTGCTCTTGCCGAAGCATTCGGTTATTATTTTGACCATCGAGGGCATGTGATTCATCAAACGCCAACGATGGGCTTAAGACTAGAAGATCTTGATCGAATGGAAGTAGTCATTGGGGTTGCTGGTGGGAAAAGCAAAGGAGAATCCATTGCTGCTGTCCTCAGACATGGGCAAGAAGACATACTTATTACCGATGAAGGCGCAGCACTAGAAATATTGAAACACATGTGATCTCGATGAGTCATTAGACCATCTTGAAATAAATTAAAAATCCTGGGAGGAAACACAATGGTTAAAGTTGGCATTAATGGTTTTGGTAGAATTGGACGAAATGTTTTTCGAGCAGCACTTCTTAATCCGGATATCGAAATCGTTGCAGTGAACGATCTTACCGATGTAGCTACATTAACACATTTATTGAAATATGATACGACGCACGGGCGAATCGATGCTGAAGTCCAAGCTGGTCAAGGGGAAATCCTGGTTAATGGTCGAGCCATCAAAGTATTTGCAGAGCGTGATCCAGGAAATTTACCATGGGCTGAATATGGTGTTGAGATTGTTGTTGAATCCACAGGTATCTTCACAGCGAAAGATAAAGCTTCACTGCATTTGAAAGGTGGAGCGAAGAAAGTTATCATTTCAGCACCTGCAACAGATGAAGATATCACCATTGTGCTTGGTGTGAATGAAAATCAATATGATCCGAGTAAACATACCATTGTTTCCAATGCTTCTTGTACAACAAATTGCCTAGCACCGTTCACAAAAGTATTGAATGATAAATTCGGAGTAGTCAAAGGAATGATGACGACGATTCATTCATACACAAATGACCAACAAGTTCTTGATTTACCTCACAAAGACTTGCGTCGTGCACGTGCAGCAGCAGAAAACATAATTCCTTCAAGTACGGGTGCAGCTAAAGCTATTGGTTTAGTATTACCTGAGTTAAAAGGAAAGTTAAATGGAATGTCATTTCGTGTACCTACACCGAACGTCTCTGTTACTGATTTAGTAGCTGAATTAAAAGTGAACGTCACTGTAGAGCAAGTCAACGATGCATTCAAAGAAGCAGCTCAAGGCGCAATGAAAGGTTACTTGAATTACTCAGACGAACCACTTGTTTCGAGCGATTATAATGGTGATCCAGCGTCTTCTACAATTGATGCATTATCCACAATGGTCGTTGGTGACAATTTAGTCAAAGTCGTATCTTGGTACGATAATGAGTGGGGCTACTCGAACCGTGTTATAGACTTAGCGATTTTTATGGCACGCAAAGGTTTATAACAAGTTTTTTTATCCAGAAGAAGGAGAAGAAATTCTCCTTCTTCGTTATGAGATCGAAGTAACATGTAGAAATGATCGATCTTAAACGATGATAAGGAGTGAGGGTATGGATAAGAAAAGTATTCGCGACGTTTCCTTACACGGAAAAAAAGTGTTTGTTCGTGTGGATTTTAATGTACCAATGGAACATGGTGTGATTACAGATGATACACGAATCAGAGAAACGCTACCTACGATTAACTATCTAATTGAGCAGGGAGCTAAAGTCATTCTAGCAAGTCATCTAGGTCGTCCAATGGGTCAAATAGTCGAAGAACTTCGATTAGCGCCTATAGGTGAAAGACTATCTGTGCTCCTACACAAGCACGTGGAAATAGCTTCGGAAGCGACAGGGCACCATGTCCAATCGTTGATTGCTACAATGAAAAATAGTGACGTACTTCTGTTAGAGAATGTTCGATTTTACCCAGGAGAAGAGAAGAATGATCAGGAGCTTGCTAAAGCTTTCGCTGAATTAGCAGAAGTTTATGTCAATGATGCTTTTGGTGCTGCTCATCGTGCACATGCCTCTACAGAGGGAATTGCTCACTATTTACCATCCGTTGCAGGTATGTTGATGGAGAAAGAACTTGCAGTGTTGGGGAAAGCACTCCTTAATCCGGAACGACCATTTACAGCAATTGTTGGCGGAGCGAAAGTGAAAGACAAAATCAGTGTCATTGAAAACCTCATTCAAATCGCAGATCATGTGATCATCGGTGGAGGTTTAACCTATACATTTCTAAAAGCACAAGGGTATGAAATCGGTAAATCTCTTGTAGATAATGACAAATTGCAGCTTGCACTTCACTTAATAGATACAGCTAAACAAAAAGGTGTGAACTTTTACTTACCTGTAGACATTGTAGTAGCAGATGATTTTAGTGCGAAGGCAAATACTAGAATCGTAAACATCGATGAAATCCCAACTGGCTGGGAAGGAATTGACATTGGACCGAAAACACGAGAAATCTATGCGCAAGTCATTGCTTCATCCAAGCTTGTTGTGTGGAATGGTCCTATGGGCGTATTCGAGATTGAGCCGTTCTCCTATGGAACTCGTGCAGTAGCAGAAGCATGTGCAACTACTTCTGGATATACGATCATTGGTGGTGGGGATTCAGCTGCAGCAGCTGAAAAGTTCAAGTTATCTGATAAGATGGATCATGTTTCTACAGGTGGCGGAGCTTCCTTAGAATTCATGGAAGGAAAGGTTTTACCAGGTGTCGTTGTTCTACAAGACAAATAAGGAGTGGATATCACATGAGAAAACCTATCATCGCAGGAAATTGGAAAATGTTCAAGACTTCCTCGGAGGCGATGGACTTCATTCAAAGTATCAAAGGAAAAATAGAAATTAACGATGTTGATTGCGTGGTTTGTGCTCCATTCACTAGTCTTGCTGAATTAGTTAAAGCTACATCAGGCACGCATATACACATAGGTGCACAGAATCTACATGTTGAAGACCAAGGCGCATTTACTGGCGAAGTAAGTGGTCTTATGTTAAAACACATTGGTGTGAAGTACGTCATCATTGGTCACTCCGAACGAAGAGCATATTTTGCTGAGAACGATGAGATCGTTAACAAAAAAGTGAAAGCTGCATACAGACATGATCTGATCCCTATCATTTGTGTGGGGGAAAAGCTAGAGGAGCGCGAAGCAGGCATTACACAAGTCGTATGCAAAACGCAAATCGAAGCAGCTTTTCAAGATATCTCTGCAGAACAAGCAGAGATATCTATCATCGCTTACGAACCGATTTGGGCGATTGGCACAGGTAAATCTTCGTCTGCTGAAGATGCACAAAGTGTAATCGGATATATCCGTGAGCTACTCCATGAGAAGTACGGTAGTCATACAGCAGATCAGATACGTATTCAATATGGTGGCAGTGTGAAGCCTGATAATATCTCAGAATACATGTCACAGCGTGATATTGATGGTGCATTGGTAGGAGGAGCAAGTTTACAAGCCGAATCATATATTCAGCTTGTCGGGAGGGCTACATAAATGGCAAGGCCAAAACCTGTAGCACTGATTATCCTCGACGGTTTCGGAATCAGAGAAGAACACCAAGGGAATGCTGTAGCTTTAGCGAATAAACCGAATTATGATCGATATCGCAAAGAGTATGCCTACACGGAACTCATTGCATGTGGAGAAGCTGTAGGTTTGCCTGAAAGTCAAATGGGCAATTCAGAAGTAGGTCATTTGAACATTGGAGCGGGACGGATTGTCTATCAAGATCTTACACGTATATCCAAATCAATTCGTGATGGAGAATTCATACAAAACGAAACATTGCTAGGTGCTGTTCGATACGCAAAGGTAAATAACAAGAAATTACATCTATATGGACTGTTATCCGATGGTGGAGTTCACAGTCATATCGAACACGTATATGCTATACTTGAGTTAGCTAAACACGAACAGTTCGAAGAAGTATATATTCATGCGTTCCTAGATGGCCGCGATGTAGCTCCAGACTCTGCGAAGACTTACATGGAACTTTTGTTGAAGAAGATCGCCGATATAGGTGTGGGTCGCATAGCCACTTTACATGGACGCTATTATGCGATGGATCGTGATAAGCGATGGGAGCGTCTAGAGAAATCGTATCGAGCGTTGGTATATAATGAAGGGCCTAAGTACCAAGATCCTGTGAAAGCGATCAAAGAATCTTATGAGAATGCAATATATGATGAATTTTTTATTCCTACTGTGATTGTAGATGCAGATCAGCAACCCATCGCTAAAGTGGAAGACGGTGATGCAGTCATTTTCTTCAATTTTCGTCCTGACAGAGCCATTCAGCTATCTCAGGTTTTCACAAACCGCGATTTTCGCGGATTCGATCGCGGTGCTCTTGCACCGACAGGCTTGTATTTTGTTTGTTTGACGTTATTCAGTGAAAGCGTTGATGGGTATGTAGCGTATAAACCTAAGAATCTAGATAACACTTTGGGTGAAGTCCTCGTGCAAAATCACTTGACACAGCTTCGAGCAGCAGAGACAGAGAAATACCCTCATGTGACTTTCTTTTTTAGTGGAGGTCGAGATGCTGAATTACCTGGCGAAACGAGAATTCTAATCCCTTCTCCGAAAGTAGCAACCTATGATTTGCAGCCTGAAATGAGTGCATATGAGTTAGCTGATGCAGTAGTTGCAGCAATAGAAGCTCATCATCATGATTGCATCATTTTGAATTTTGCTAATCCTGACATGGTTGGACACTCAGGCCTGTTGGAGCCAACCATCCAAGCGATCGAAGCTACAGATGTGTGCTTAGGTAAAGTGGTAGAAGCGATCTTAGCAAAAGGTGGGATAGCTTGCATAACCGCAGACCATGGCAATGCAGATGTCGTGACGAATCGAGACGGAACACGTAATACTGCACATACAACGAATCCGGTTCCATTCATATTGACAGATCAACAAGTTGCACTGAGATCAGATGGGATTTTAGCTGATATCGCACCAACGTTATTAGACCTCCTGAGATTACAACAACCAGCAGAAATGACAGGTCGCACGTTGATTGTACGTTGATTGTACATGAATCGTTCGATGATTCAATCCATATCTTTCACTTATAAAAAAGGAGATGCATGACCATGACGATTATATCCAATGTATACGCCCGCGAGGTTCTAGATTCTCGAGGAAACCCAACTGTAGAAGCAGAAGTGTATTTAGAATCAGGCGCAATGGGACGAGCAATTGTTCCTTCAGGTGCATCCACAGGTGCACATGAAGCTGTAGAACTCCGTGATGGGGACAAGCGCAGATTCTTAGGTAAAGGAGTTTTGAAAGCTGTTGAGAATGTGAATGAACTGATTGCACCTGAAATCATAGGGTTAGATGCTCTAGATCAAATTGGTATCGATCAAGTGATGATTAAGCTAGATGGAACCCCGAATAAATCCAAATTAGGAGCTAATGCGATACTTGCAGTTTCAATGGCTGTCGCAAAAGCAGCAGCAGAAGCTCTAGATATACCATTGTACTTGTATTTAGGAGGAATGAACGCCAAAACTTTGCCTGTACCCATGATGAATATTGTCAATGGTGGAGAGCATGCAGATAACAATATTGATATTCAAGAATTCATGATTCTTCCCGTGGGTGCACCAAGTTTCAGTGAAGCATTACGCGTTGGAACGGAGATCTTCCACAATCTGAAAGCTGTTTTGAAAGAAAAAGGATTAAATACAGCTGTAGGCGACGAAGGGGGATTTGCACCAAATCTCAGTTCGAATGAAGAAGCGATACAAACGATATTGATTGCGATTGAGCGAGCGGGATATCGAGCAGGCGAAGATGTATTCTTAGGTATGGATGTCGCTTCAACTGAATTTTACCGTGATGGCAAATATCATCTTGAAGGCGAAAGCAAGTCATATACGTCGGAACAATTTGTAGATTTACTGGCTTCATGGGCAGATAAGTACCCGATTATATCTATCGAAGACGGCTGTGCTGAAGATGATTGGGAAGGTTGGAAATTATTGACCGAGCGCCTAGGCCATAAAGTTCAATTGGTGGGTGATGATTTATTTGTTACCAATACCACTCGACTTGCCAAAGGTATCCATGAAGGCATTGGAAACTCCATTTTAGTGAAAGTCAACCAAATCGGTACACTCACGGAAACTTTTGATGCGATTGAAATGGCTAAGCGTGCAGGATATACAGCTGTGATTTCACACCGTTCTGGAGAAAGTGAAGACAGTACGATTGCTGATATTGCAGTAGCAACGAATGCCGGTCAAATCAAAACAGGTGCACCTTCTCGAACAGATCGTGTTGCGAAATACAATCAATTATTACGCATTGAAGATCAGCTTGCACATGCGAGTCAATATGCAGGCCAAAGCGCTTTTTATAACTTGAAGAAATTCAGATAAAGTCAAGACTGCATTCAAGGAAACTTATGTAAAAACAGATAGGGTACCGTTTGAAGTATTCGCATGAATGTTGTTGTCATGTATGTGCTGATATGTTAGAATCTATAGACAATCAATCGAGTACGTATTAATCTAATGGGGTGTCAAAGATGGAAATTGCTTTCAAAATAATTTTAGTGATCATATCCATTGCGTTAATTAGCGTGGTGTTGTTACAAAAAGGCAAAAGCGCTGGAATCAGCGGAGCCATTACTGGTGGAGCAGAACATTTATTTGGTAGACAAAAAGCTAGAGGGATCGACTTGTTTCTCTCACGGTTTACGATGTTCTTAGCGGGTGCGTTCATTATCGTAACGACAGTAGTGGCGTATGTAGTGAAATCATAATGTGTTATCCATGCGAAAGCAGGAGGGATTCGTCTCCTGCTTTTTTTACGTTTTTCCGTGGATTCGAGACACCAGGGGTTTATCTTTCATCAAAGTAGGATATAGTGAGAACAAATCGTTCACAGAGATGCCATCAACTCGGATAAACAAAAGTGAACACAGGTAGATAATACTCGTGAAATATTCAGGAGAAATAAAAAAGAAGGTGAAGTAAGCGATGATCATCGCAGAAGATATCATTAGTTTTATGAAAGAAACAGTGTACAAGCCTATGACATATCAAGAATTAGAGAAGCATTTTGATATTCAAAGCGCGATAGAATTTAAAGAATTGCTACTTCTGTTGAACGTGCTTGAAGAGCAAGGGGAAATCCTCAAAACGCGAAATGATCGTTATGGGATACCCGAGCGCATGGATTTGATCAAAGGTAGGTTGCAAGTCAATGCAAAAGGGTTTGGTTTCTTGATCCCTGAAGATCGTGAGCATCCTGATGTATACATTGCTGCGCATGATATGTCTAGTGCAATGAACGGCGACACCGTATTTGTAAGAATTACTATGAAAAGTCATTCAGGCGGGAAGCTTGAAGGAGAGATCGTACGCGTCATCAATCGTGCACACAAGACCCTCGTGGGAACATTCCAACTCCAAGAAAGTTTCGGGTTTATCACTCCCGATGATAAGCGAATAGTTCGTGATATTTTTGTGACCAAAGAACAATTCTACGGTGCAATGGATGGCCAAAAAGTCGTTATAGAAATTGTTGCATATCCAGAGGGTCGCTCAGCTGCTCAAGGAAAGGTGATTGAAATTCTAGGACACAAAGATGATCCTGGCGTAGATATCTTATCGATCATCCGCAAATTCCAGCTTCCCGAAATGTTCCCAGATGAGGTGATGCAAGAAGCTGAGCTTATTCCTGACCAAATCTCCGCGGAAGACTGGAAGGGAAGAAGAGATTTTCGTGACAAAACCATTATAACCATCGATGGAGAAGATGCCAAAGACCTCGACGATGCTGTTCATGTAGAAAGATTAGCAAATGGCAACTATGTGCTAGGTGTTCATATTGCCGATGTCGGGTATTATGTCAAAGAAGACTCGCAGTTAGATCAAGTTGCCTATCAACGGGGTTGTTCGGTATATCTAGTCGATCGTGTGATTCCGATGCTACCGCATCGATTGTCCAATGGGATCTGTTCACTTAATCCACAAGTCGAACGGTTGACACTGTCTTGTGAAATGGAATTCGATCGCGATGCTACACTTGTGCGCCATGATATTTGTGCTAGTGTAATTAAAACCAAAGAACGAATGACGTATACGCACGTTCGACAGCTGCTACAAGATGAAGATGAGCATCCTGAGTTGAGAGAACGATATGAATATCTCATGGATGATTTTCACCTCATGAAAGAACTCGCCATGCGTCTTCGCTGGAAAAGGATGAATCGAGGCGCAATCGACTTTGATTTTGTGGAGTCCAAAATCTTGGTAAATTCAAGTGGGAAACCAACTGAAATCGTCAAACGTGAGCGTTCGATTGCTGAGATGATCATTGAGGAATTCATGTTAGCTGCGAATGAAACGGTTGCTGAGCACTTTCACTGGTTGAAGGTTCCTTTTCTATATCGAATCCATGAGAATCCTGACGCAGAAAAATTGATGCATCTTATGGAGTTTATCACGAATTTTGGTTATATGGTAAAAGGCAAAGGGAACACAATTCATCCTCGGGCGCTACAAACCTTGCTTGAAGAAATTAAAGATAAACCCGAAGCAGTGTTAATTAGCAAAGTCATGTTGCGTTCGATGAAACAAGCGAAGTATGATTCACAGAGCTTAGGGCATTTCGGGTTAGCAGCAGAATTCTACTCGCACTTCACATCTCCGATAAGGAGATATCCCGATTTGGTGATTCATCGTATTATTCGTGAAGTAATTGACCATGGGCAGATGAGTGAGTCACGTCTTGAATTTCTGGCATCTCGTATGGATGATATTGCACGACAATCGTCTGAGCGCGAACGTGTTGCTGTCGAAGCAGAACGAGAGACCGATGCACTGAAGAAAGCCGAATTCATGTTGGACAAGATTGGTATGGAATTCGAAGGTATGATTTCAAGTGTGACCAGCTTTGGTATTTTCGTGGAATTATTGAATACGGTCGAAGGATTGATTCGACTAAGTGATCTAACCGACGACTATTATCATTACCATGATAAACAACATGCACTGATCGGTGAACGCACGTCTAAGGTCTATCGAATCGGTGATATCGTGAAAGTGAAAGTTGCCAGAGTCAGCGTGAATGAGCGAACGATTGATTTCGAGATGGTCGATATGAAACCTCGTGGGAATGTCATGAATTTTGTTCGCGGGAACCGTATGGGTAAGCGCGGTGCAAACAAAGCCGGAAGAGGAATTGCTCTGCGAGGCAATATCTCATCGGATAAGCGAGGGTCTCGAAGCAATGAAGGAGTTTCGCTCGAGCAAAAAAAAGAAAGTCGTACGGAAGGGAAAACCAATCGGCCAGGGAAGTTTAAAAAGAAGAAAAAATTCATCGATAGCATGAAGGATCGATATGCACTTAAAGGAACAAGTGGGGACAAGGGAAATCTGGTGAACAAAGAAAATCCGGAGAACAAGAGAAATCTGGTGAACAAAGAAAATCCGGAGAACAAGAGAAATCTTGTGAACAAAGGAAACAGTGTGGTCATGGAAAACCAAGGAAGCAAGAAAAACCTAGGAAATAAGAAAAACACGGTAAGTAAAGAGAATAAGACGAGTAAGGGAATTGCTAGTAGTCAGGAAAATAAAGCGGGCATTGAACTTGGTGTAAGTAAATCAAGAAAACGCCGAAAATAAATAAGGCTTATTGATTTATCGATATAGAGTTGTTACAATAAACCTCACTCCCATGGAAAGGAGAAGGTGTTGATGCAAACTAAAGCTGAAGGAAAATTATTGGCACAGAACAAGCGTGCTTCATTTGATTATTTCATTGAAGAAACGTATGAGTGTGGGTTAGTTCTTACAGGTACAGAAATCAAGTCTATACGCAAAGGGAAAGCCAATATCTCTGATTGTTTTTCTACGATCCGTGGTGGAGAAGCCTTCGTTCACAATATGCATATCAGCCCATTCGAACAAGGGAATCGGAGCAATCCGGAAGATCCGACACGCACACGCAAATTATTGCTCAGGAAATATCAGATTAAAAAGCTTCTGGGTACAGTGAAACAAGAAGGATACACATTGGTGCCTTTGAAAATGTATATACGTAATGGCTTTGCGAAGCTATTGATTGGTGTAGGTCGAGGTAAGAAGCAATATGACAAAAGAGAAACGTCAGCTAAGCGAGATGCAGATCGTGATATCCGGCGAGCGCTTCGTGAGAAGCAAAAGATTGCTAAATAGCTTTTTTGTTATATATGCAGTGAGTGTGGTACAATGGTACTAGATGTACACTTTTATCGTCATAACGTAAAGTGTATTATCCCATTTCGACAACGTTTCTCTGTAAAGAGAACGATTCGGGGGCGTTCTTGGATTCGACGGGGATAGTTTGAGCTCAGGTAGCGGGTAGTGGGGTTGCGTCCACTTTAACAACGCCAAAGCCTATTAAATGGCAAAACACAAAACAACTACGCATTAGCAGCTTAATAACCTGTTAGCGTGCTTCTACCGCGCATCGCCCATGTGTTCGGATAGGGGCTCAACTTTAGTGGGATACGCTGATCGGTCTCCGCCTGGGGTCGATTAGAGGAAGACAATCAGGCTGACCTGAAGGGAATGCGGTAACAGGCAGTCTCTAGGGTGACATCAAATCTGTTACTACACCCGTAGAAGCTTGTGTGGCAATATTTTCGGACAGGGGTTCGACTCCCCTCGCCTCCATAGTGACCATTCTTTACACCCGACAGGGTGTTTTTTCTTTCCTAACCAACTGCACGAAACAATGAATTGCCCAAAGCATGTACCATAGGAATCCTTGATCAGGAAGTATCTTGGCATCGTGCACGAGCCATTCCCTTCATATATCGTGATCAAGTATGGCTTGTCCGTTGATGTGACGCGTGGTCAATAGGGTGTCTTGATGACTTGTGGGTGTAAGGAAATCTCCAAATTGCACATAATCAAACCAGGTGTTGTCGTCTCTAGGGCTGTCATGAGGAAGACTGCCGTATTCGTCTAATCCATGCGAATACAAACGTTCCATCAGTGATGCAAGTTGCTCTTGAGCCGTGTCCAATAAATCAGTGTCACGAAATCGCAGAGACATGTTGCAGCAATTCACGTTTATGATCGATGTAAGGATGGTTCAAGGGAGAGCTCTCCTCCTACATAATTAATCAGTATTTACGTATATAAAACTTTATCTACATTATATTTGGATTTGAGTGCGTTAATGATATAGGTCTCATAAATTTCCCTATGAACAGAATCTTCTACGATACAGACATCAATTCGGGTGACTTCATCTCGATTCATCTTCATCACGGATACGGTGTCTTCAAAATGTTTTTTGATTCTTGGCCGTAGCTTTCGTGCTTTACCGACGAACAATAACTCTTCTTTGTTGTTATAGAACATGAAGATGCCGGCTCTGTCTCTAGGAATGAGATGGAAGTCGGTGAAACCGTAGATGTTGCTTAATACAGGTGCATCTTGTTTAGTAATAGACACATCTGGTGTGGGGATCGTAATGATGATCATGCGAAGGCACGTCCTTTTCTCATGTATAGAATGAATGATGGTAAGGATAGTATAGCATGAATGTCAACATACAATCGCCAGTAGCATCTATTTTTAAAATCTTAATTCATACGTGGATACTATGTGTTTACAATAATTATATCGATAGCTATCGCAAAAATTGATGCGATCTTAAATTTGGATTCAACTATTATGATAAATGACTACATCCCAACGATATATAATCTTAGAGCATTTTATCAATATACCCGTGAAGAAAAAAATAAAGATTTAAAGAAAGGGCTTCGTCTTCGTTAATAATTATGTCTGGTTCGAAAAATTCACCGTCATCGTTAATAAATATGCCCGTTGGCATAAGCTCGCCTATAAGTTCATTATCTTTACTGCGGTTGTATTCATTTTCCTCGTCCGTTTCATATTTGACATAAAGGTCTATACTCGTTCCTGATTCAACCTCGTGAAGGAAGTTGATACACCTCGATTCATAATAAATTGCTGGTGTAGCACCTGCTACAACTTGCATGACAAGCCCTAAATGAAAAATTATATCGTTCACATTCAATAATTGCTTTAA
>CAMCVV010000055.1 GCA_945881905.1 Paenibacillus alvei | reverse complement strand
GACACTTGCAGCAGGAACCGCACATGTGTCTGAGCGTTCTACTTGCGCAGTAAATGATTCTTTCGTATCGATATCTACACTTTGCAAAGGTTTGTATAGTGTTGATATCGGTTTCATTACACCTCTCACAATAATGGGTGCACCATTCGTCATGCCACCTTCAAATCCGCCTGCTCGATTGGTAGCTCGATAGAATCCTTTTTCTGTTGTGTGAAATATTTCGTCGTGCACTTGGGATCCTCTTCGCTCTGCTGCTGCGAACCCTATACCGAATTCAACACCTTTAAACGCTTGTATCGAAAGAACCGCTTGCGCTATTCTTCCATCTAGCTTACGGTCCCACTGAACATGACTACCTAAGCCAACAGGTACGCCTTCGATGATCACTTCTACAATTCCACCTAGAGTATCTCCGTCTTCTTTAGCTGCATCTATCGCTGAGATCATCCGAGTTTCCGCATCTTTATCGACAACGCGAACAGGGGACTCTTCTGTGCGTTGAATTAATTCGTGGATAGGAAGTTCTTCGCGTTTTACTTCAACATCACCGATTCGAATCACTTGTCCTGCGACTTTGATTCCAAATACATCTAATAATTGTCGGGATAATGCACCACAAGCTACACGCATCGTTGTTTCTCTAGCACTAGATCTTTCGAGAATATTACGGAGATCTCTTTGGTTATATTTCATGCCACCCGTTAAATCCGCATGCCCAGGTCGCGGTCGATTGACTCTTCGCTTACCTTCACTATTTTCTTCGACAGATTCAATACCCATAATGGAAGTCCAATGCTTCCAATCATTATTCTCAACAACTAATGCAATCGGAGCACCGGTTGTTTTTCCATGCCTTACACCACCAACAATAGCTGCCGTGTCTTTTTCAATTTGCATTCGACGACCTCGGCCATAACCTTTTTGACGTCTATGTAATTGGAAATTGAGTTCGTCAAAATTAATAGTTACATTACTCGGAAAGCCTTCGACGATTGCAGTTAGTTGTGGACCATGTGTTTCACCTGCAGTTAGAAATCTCAATGTGATTGCCTCCTTATCCCATTCGAGACGAAATCTATCTATATCTAGTATTATCTTCAATGGATTTAATTCAGATTCTTTGCCCATTATAGTACAAATAAACTTCATTTGGCAACCAATCCAACAAAAACATCCTATCGCTTACGGATGCAATCGATAGCCAAAAAACACACAAAACTTCAAATGAAGATTCCGAAGTACGAATGAAATCTTAAATCCACTTCTGTATCGAAAGATCGTAAGAAATCATTTCCTGTGGTAGGAAAAAGTTAGCAATCTCTCGTTCAGCACTAGCTACAGAATCAGAACCATGGATAATATTCATCCCTGTATGGAGAGCGTAATCCCCTCGAATTGTACCTGGGATAGCGTCAAGCGTATTCGTCTTGCCGATAATTGAACGAGACAATGCAATCACTTGATCACCTTGCCATATCATCGCAAAAGAAGGACCCGAAGTTATGAAATCAACTAGTTCACCGTAAAACGATTTCCCGTTGTGTTCCTCATAATGGTATGCTGCTTGTTCTTTCGAGACGATGACTAATTTTGCTGCAATGAGCTGAAAACCTTTTTGTTCAAATCGTTTCATGATTTCACCTATTAATCCTCGTTGTACACCATCGGGCTTTACCATCAAAAAAGTTTGTTCCATCATAAATTCCTCCTTAGTTCATCTGTGTGTTTGATAACAATGGGAACTTCATCTTGCCTGAAAATCAAACCATGATCAATAATTACGGTTTCCTATGAAATGCGCAATATTCATCAAATCTTTCTTCGCTTGTAGTTCAGGTAAGTTTTCTAAAGCAGCTGTAGCTTTCTGAATATATTTTTGAGACAATGCATCAGCTTGCTCAATTCCACCACTATCGATAATCAGACGAATCAGATTCGTAACATCCGTTTGACCGTCGAGTGATTTCACTTTAACTAGTTCTTCGATAATGCGTGGTTTCAATGTTGGGTTTTGTAGAGCAAATATAATGGGTATTGTAATATTGCCTTGTCGAATGTCACTTCCAGGTGGTTTGCCTGTTTGTTTCTCTGATCCCGTCAAATCTAATATGTCGTCGCGAATTTGAAATGCCATGCCAACGTTATAACCAAATGAATATAACTTGTTTGATACAGCTGTAGGCGTATTCGAAACCATGGCGCCGAGTTGACAGCTGATAGCAATCAGCAATGCTGTTTTTCGCTTTATTCGCAATAAATAATCACGAATGGATTGTTCGACATTGAAAAAATATCGAATTTGTTCCATTTCACCTATACACATTTCGACAATCGCATTAGACATGATCTGGTGTACTTTTGTTTGTTGGATTTGCGTAATGATATGTAACGCTTTAGCAAAAATATAATCGCCTGTGTACATCGCTACGCGATTATCCCACTTTGAACGAACTGTAAGTTGACCTCTCCTAAGGTCAGCATCATCAATTACATCATCATGAACGAGAGTTGCCATATGGATTAATTCTAAAGGTACTGCGATAAGCTTCATTTCATCTAAGTGATATGTTCCGAACTCGCCTGAAAGCAACACAAATACTGGGCGTATTCTTTTCCCGCCAGCTTTGATCAAATGTGTAGAAGCATCTCTCAGAAATTCATTTTCCGAGAGTACACTATCGAATAGTACTTTTTCAATAGAAGTCATATCTTTCTTTTTGCGCGAGTAGATATCTATTAGTTTCATTCAGCCACCCATGTATAATTGTAGTTCACTCATTTTCATGTTTCAATCTTTATATCATATCACACATGTTCAAATCGTGGCTCTAAGAGTTCATTCGTCGTTTTGGTTCCGACGTGTAATGCTGCGATTCCCCCACTCAGTGGATATGCTTGAACATGAGTTAAGCCTAATTGCAAGAAAATATTTTTGAGTTCATCGCTATTAGGGAAACTCACGAGTGACTCAGGTAACCACTTGTACTGGTCATATTTTTTTGTGATCAATCGAGCAATGAGAGGAAGTATGTGTTGAAAATAAAAATAATACATGAATTGAAATGGCTGCCATAAAGGCTTCGATAGTTCTAAGGAAACCACTAATCCCCCGGGTTTTACTACTCGCTGCATTTCGAGTAATACTTGATGGATATCCGGGACGTTTCGCAATCCAAATCCAATCGTGGCATAATCGAATGAGTGATCTGCATAAGGGAGTTTCATCGCATTACCTTGTACTAATTGGATTTGCTGATCTAATCCAAGTTTGTTGATTTTAATTGCACCATAATCTAACATCATCTGACTAAAGTCAAGACCAACCACTTGGCCATATTGGCTTGCACGAGCTGAACTGATTGTCCAATCACATGTCCCGCAGCACAAATCAATCACACTCTGACCTGGTTGAATCTGTAACTTCTTCATCGTGAATTTACGCCAAACTTTATGCTTACCAAAACTAAGTATAGAATTCATCACATCATACTTGGGAGCTATACTTTCAAATACCGAGTAAACAAACTGTTCTTTTGTACTTTGTGGATCTTTATTCATCGTGACACCTCAAATTTCTTCAAGTACTTTTGGTTGCTGTATCAATCGAAATAAAGGTTCTGCGATGTGGAATAATTCGTCAGCCAGCGGGTCTAATTCAAATGATTTAATGGCTACTGATAATCGAATAACTTGTTGCGCATACAATTCATACAGTGTGGATTTTATGGCATATTTATTCATAAGTACTTTCCGCTTAGTGTCATCCAACTCATTACTTAATAATTGTTTTCGTTCATCTTTATTTACTTGTTGGATTAAAAACCAGTATGCCCAGCTTTTACGAAAATGCTCCGATGATTCGATAACAAGCCATTCTCGGAAAATAACTTCACATCTTGAAAATTCTTTGATCATTTCTTTCCAAGCATGTCGATGCTTAACCGCGATGAACTCTGAGAACGTGAGAAAAAGTGAGGATTTGATGTCAGCCATGTAGTGAATGTATTCATCAGCAGTCAACTTTACGTTTTTCATCATCATGTATACATTCATTTTGAGTTGATTCACTTCGCAAACCGATAAAGAAAGCTTATGAATGAGATCTATCTTACCCGCTTTGGAAAGCAAGTGATAAAACTTAGAACTAAAATAATCACCAGCCAGTACTTTCATTTGTCTCGATCTGACTTCTATCTTCTCTTTCACATCGTTCGATGAAGACACAAGATCGTGTGTATCCAAACCCATTTGAATCAGCGTGGTCACAAGCGTAAAAAGCTCACTCACATGAGTATTATTCTTATCTGAATGAAGAAATAGAAACAATATTCTAGACCGAATTTCTGGAAATTCAGGCAAGTCTGTATGTCGTTTTATCATATCGTAATCCGTATATTTCTTCGTTAATTCTTTTATTTGATAAGAATTCATACGTGAAATCTCCTTATCCTTAGACCGCAAACCGAAGTCGATTTTTATCTATGTTATTATATCATATCCAACTCCAATAAGCACAATTAATCAAAGTGCATTTCATAGTGACCTGTCAACACTACATATGAATAATAACGAAGTAAATAAAAAACAGGCTATGCCTGTTTTTGTAATTATATGACGAAGAAAACGAATTCTAGCTACCTATTCCGTATCTAGAGTGCCAAACTTAGTCATAATGGTTGCTTTCCCTCTGATTTTCACAGCAGACGTATGTTCTGTGAACTGTGCTATCATGACTTCTCCTCGATCAAGCTTCTCCGTATGATGAAATCGAGTATCAAGCCCTCTTGTTAAACCTATGACATGAACCCCATTTTCTTTTGCTTTGATGAGAAAATAATCACCGTTATTTTGGTGAGAGTTATCATCCATAACAAATACCTCCTTATCTAATTGCCTTACATACAATCGGGTTAGCCGGATTTGAACCGACGGCCTCTTCCACCCCAAGGAAGCGCGATACCAAGCTTCGCCATAACCCGTCTCCTCTATGTGTTGATAATTATAGTAGGAGATTATTTGATTGTAAAGTTCCAAGTAAAAACCCTGGTAGGATAATCCTAACAAGGTTTTGATCTTTAATCTAATATTATGTAGCCATAATTTTATTGAACGCCATCTTTAAGTGCTTTCCCTGGTTTGAAAGCAGGTGTTTTACTTGCGGAAATATTAATTTCTTCACCCGTTTGTGGATTACGGCCTTTGCGAGCAGAGCGCTCACGAACTTCGAAGTTACCAAATCCAACGAGTTGAACTTTATCGCCATTTTTTAGTGCTTCAGTAATTGCATCAAAAATTGCATCTACTGCTTTAGTTGCATCTTTCTTTGTAAGCTCAGAGAGTTCAGCAACCTTGCTTACTAGATCAGTTTTATTCATACTTGTCACCTCCCTTCAATTAAATATAAAAAGAAAGCGCTTAAATGTTTGTAGAATTATTTTTCGAAAATTTCGGTTATCTTTAACAATCGAACTTCGTTCCTTGCTTGTTTACGCGCTTAAAATTTCACGCAATATGGTTATACTAATATATTACCAACGTTATTTCAAGTGCTTATTGGAAATATTACGCATATACATATAAAATAACAAATAAACACTCGAATCGAGTGTTTATTTGTTATTTTTTCTTCTGTATCGCGAAGTAATAAAATCATTACAATATAATCGCGATAAGCCCTCCAGAACCTTCGTTAATAATTCGACCTAACGTTTCTTGAAGTTTATATCTCGCATTGTCTGGCATCATTGCTAATTTACCTTGAATTCCTTCTCTGACAATGGAATGTAATGACCTGCCAAATATGTCTGATTCCCAAATTTTTAGCGGATTTGCATCAAAATCTTGCATCAAATAATGAACGAGTTCTTCACTTTGCTTCTCCGTCCCAATAATGGGCGAGAATTCTGATTCTACATCTACGCGAATCATATGAATCGAAGGAGCAGTTGCTTTAAGCCTAACACCGAACCTTGCACCTTGTCGAATCATTTCCGGTTCATCGAGAATCATCTCTTCGAGTGTTGGAGCTGCAATCCCATAACCCGTCGTTTTGACCATTTCTAGTGCTTCAGCGAACTGATCATATTCTCGTTTGGCATGCGCAAACTCCTTCATGAGCATTAATAAATGATCTTTCCCGCGGATCTCAACTCCAACAACTTCCATCAAGATGCGATCATACAAATCATCAGGTGCATATAAATCAATTTCTGCTATTCCATAACCCATATTCATACCCGCTAATGATGCTGTTTCGATAAATTCTTGATCCGTAAATTGACTTACTACGCATTCTACATCACGGAGTCTTTTGATGTCTTGAACCGTTTCTCTTACACAAATTTCAAATCTTTCTCTTAACCAATGCTTCTCATCCAATACCATCACCCAGCTAGGAAGATTTACGTTCACTTCATGGACTGGAAACTCGTATAGCACTTCTCTTAAAATTGATATCATGTCATCTTCAGTGGAATCAGCTACACTCATCGTCATCACTGGCACATCATAGCGATTCTGTAATTCTTCACGTAATTCTCTTGCGGGCTCACTGTTAGGCTTTTGTGAATTGATCACAACAATGAATGGTTTACCTACTTCTTTTAACTCCTCGATCACCCTTTGCTCCGCGAACACATAAGATGAACGCGGGATTTCTGATATCGTTCCGTCCGTCGTGATCACCACGCCGAGCGTTGAATGCTCCTGTATAACTTTTCTGGTTCCGATCTCAGCTGCTTCTTGGAAAGGGATGGGTTCATCAAACCAAGGCGTATGTATCATACGTGGTCCATGTTCATCTTCATAACCCTTTGCTCCTTCAACCGCATAACCCACACAATCAACTAATCGAATATTGACATGTAACCCTTCAGAAACCAAGATCTGCACTGCTGTGTTTGGAACAAATTTCGGTTCTGTGGTCATAATCGTTCTGCCTGATGCACTTTGCGGAAGTTCATCAATAGCTCGGATCCGATCTGCTTCGTTAGCCATATTCGGCAAGACAATCGATTCCATAAATTTTTTGATAAACGTTGATTTCCCTGTACGAACCGCTCCAACTACACCTAAATAAATATCGCCACCCGTACGCTCCGCAATATCTTTAAAAATATCAACTTTCTCCAAGAAAATCCCTCCCAATACTCGTACAATCATGTGGACTAGTAAAATATATATGCCCGCGTTAGCCAATTATGATTGTTTTGTCCAAAGAGAGATCCACAAAAAAACTCTATCGCTGATATCGACAGAGTTAAACGTATAGCATGAATTAATTCGTAATCGGAATGGGCTGATCATCTTTCCAATTGTACGCATAAGAACACACAGGTACAAAATAAGTAGCATTCACTAATCGTTCTCTCAAATCTTCATGTGCTTGTAACGAACGAGATAACCCTTGATCTTGAATAAACTTCATCATATCCAGCGCATAATCGATAGCGACAGTTCCGTCGGACTGATTGATGATATAATTCAATAGGTTCTGGCGATTATACACTGAATTGATTTGAGGGATTTCCGTCCCAAGTTTATTAAAATCAATGTACGATACATCATTTGATATCGATATACCCACAGGAAGTTCTCCATTGGTCTTCAATCGATATGCATCGACTTGTGCTTGTAATTCACGAACAGCTTGCATCGCAGATAAATCCATAAGTTTCACTTCTGGCTTGGTTTCTACATTCACCAGTACATACATATAAACCCCTCCGCTTTCGTATGCATTCGTTGGTAAGGTAGATAAATAATATCCTTTTTGGAGTATAGAAAAATCAATCACGTATTTCTCATATAAAGGCGTATCTATTTCACTGTTTTTTATAGGCAATACACCTTTCTTCTCATAATACTGATTCACGGCTTGCTGAACCAAGAATACAAATTCCGTAGGATTTCCTTGATTTTGCATGCGTTGCTCTTGTGGGTACGCACAGCTACTTAGAAGCAAGATTAGCAATCCGAGAAGCCCCACAAATGACCATGCAGATTGTCGATTACGAAAGCCAACTACACCAATTGAGGGCATAACCGATCATCCTTCTTTCCGAATATTTACAAGAAACGAGTCATAGATCAAACTCTTCTTGCTGCTTCGCTAATTGAGCACGTATCACTGCTTTTAAAGGATCTTCAGGAACCGTTACTGCACAGTTTGCTTTCACGAGAGCTTGACATGAAAGTCGATATCCGTCTTGAGCTAAGGTTCCCAACTTCAATCGTTCTTGCGTGTTCATCGGTTGTAATGCCTCTTGTTGTTCTATTTTCACTTTACACATCAAACAAGCTGCTTTTCCGCCACAGCGAGATCTAATTGTTACGTGTGCTTTTCGTGCGGCATCAAATATCGAAGTGTTCGGACGAATAAGTATTTTTTTGTCGTCTGGCCAAAATGTAACTTCGCATAGAGTCATCTAAGGATCATCCTCTGTGAGCTATATTTACATATTCGTTTACTTTTTGGAGGATCTCATCACTCCACGTATGAATATGCAACAAATACGTTAATGCAGGTACGTGTAATTTTGGATTCAGTTCAATCCAAGAAGCGATAAGCACATAGCGATCAGAGCGCTGCCGCAACAAATTAAACAATAACTCATGCGCTAATGGAATCACAGGGATGTTCACCGATTCGTCTAGCTTAGCGAATTCTTGGAAATATGTAGCTAACACTGCGACTTCAACTTGATACAAGCAAGATAATGTTTGCACCCGAAAATCACAAACGACTTCAACTTGTACACCCAAAACGTAATAATGACACAAGGTTGACTCATACATGTCCGTTTCACTGAATCGAGGAGGGTGCGAAGCAAAAGCATGTAAAGCTTCATGAACACGAGCTGAATCTTTGTGATCAATGTAGATATCAATATCTCTTGGTTGCTGTATACAAGGAAGTCCTCTAAGCATAAGCCCCATGCTTCCTCCTAGTAACCACTGTGCTTGTGTCGGTTCAAGTAACCGATGAAGGATTTCTAAAACATCCCGCGAAATAGGAGCTATGAGCATACCGATATGCTCCCTTCCCTATCTGGTATTTATTTAAAAGTAAGGTTTGTACACAATTGAGATCTCTCCCGCATGTTTGATTATGCATTGGCAAGCGAGTCGATAACCCTTTTCGATTTCAGCTTGATCTAGACGAGAGATTTCTGCGTCTGTAGTTTCTTCTAAGCATTCCATCCCATGTACAACAAAACAACGGCAACGCGCACAAGTGCCACGCGTGCAAGAAAACCCCCATTCCACTTGATGTTTCAATGCTAAATCAAGAATGGACCAACCGACTTCAGCATCTATCTGTTTTTGTTCTTGCGTATTTTTCAATTCAAGCATCGTGTATTTCCTTTCCTAGGTAAGTGGAAATCAAAACAGAGAAAGAAGCATGTAAATAAGTATAGGAATGAACAACAAAAATGCAATCGTCGAAAGAATATAACGAGCTACCCCTTGTGTTTTTGTCCTAGCAAAAGAAATCAAAACGGTAGACAATGCCATCAAACCAATAGCAACAAAAGAAGCCCACATTTTATCTAGCGGAGACATTAACATCCCTCTTTTCATCTCATCAAATGATTAATTTAATTATACCATATTGCAGTGAAAATATAAAAAAAAGCATAACCGGAAATATTCACGATTATGCATTCTGAAAGACATGTATTCGCTCATACACATCATTTTTTGCCCATCATCATACCCATGAGTTGCTGTAGATTATTTGCATCGATCTTGCTGCTTTTGATGGCATGAATAATGTCATTTGTGGATTGTTCACTCACTTTGACATTCACTAATCCCGAGACTTGCTTAATCAATTCCTTCAGTTGTGAATCACTTTGTACTGTGGATGGTCTCACTCCGCTCGCAATCTTTTTGATATCTTTTTCTAAAATCGATTTGCCTGTCTTCTTCTTAATCATGTGTAAGGCATCTTTTGAGATATGTTTGTTGACCACAGTTTATGCCTCCTTCGCATTCATCGAATTGATTCGACTACGGCATATTATGAGGGCTTGCAAAAAGTGGTGTAGGCTTATATGACAATATTCCGTTTAGTACTTTTAGATTTCTTCTATTTCATGTGTGCGAATTCGACCCATCAAATCTTGAACAGCATGTTTCGGAGATTTGTGCTCGAACAGAACATGATATAATTCTCTGGTAATCGGCATATCGATTTGGTGTTTCACAGATAATTGATAGGCAGCTTTAGTTGTCTTAATACCTTCAATCACCATGCCCATTTGTGTGATCACTTGTTCAAGACTTACATCTTGAGCGAGCATATGTCCTGCTCTCCAGTTACGACTATGCTTGCTTGTACATGTCACAATGAGATCCCCAATACCTGATAAACCAGCAAATGTATGCGGATTCGCTCCCATCGCATTTCCTAGTCTAGAAATCTCCGCAAGACCCCGTGTCATCAGCGCTGCTTTGGCATTATCACCGAATCCTAACCCATCAATTAAGCCTGCACCAATAGCAATAATATTTTTTAATGAACCCGCGAGTTCTACTCCAACCACATCTGAATTCGTATAAACACGAAAATACGCGTTCATGAAAATATCTTGCGCTTTCTGAGCAGAATGCAAGTCTGCCGCTGCCACAACAACTGTAGTTGGACATTTACGAATCACTTCTTCAGCATGACTTGGTCCAGATAATACAACGATTTTTCTGTGATCGATGTGTGGCCATATATCAGCTAGCACTTCTGTCATTCTTTGTAAAGAATCTGTTTCAAACCCTTTGGTTCCATGCACAATTAACATATCTGAACGAACAAACGGCAAGATTGCTCTAGCTACATCTCGCATACCTGAAGAAGGAGCTACCAAAAGCACGGTTGATGCACCTTCTATTGCATGTTGTAAGGATGTTGTCGCTGTAATTCGTGGTGAAAGAATCGATTGGTGGAGATATCGATTATTCGTATGCGTTGTATTGATTTCATGCACTTGGTCTTCGTTTCTAGACCACATGATCACATCATGGTGATTATCCGCAAGCACTGTAGCTAAAGCGGTTCCCCAGCTGCCTGCAACGATTACAGCTATATGGTTCGACAAGGACCCCATCTCCTTCCTTCATCATCAATTAATCGAACTTCAACCTTTTTTTGAGAATAGTTTATTTTCATTGCCTTGATAGATTTTCATGATGTTACCGCGGTGTTGATAAAATGCCAGTAGCGCAATGAAAACACTACATATCACGAGTTCTTTGGAATAACCCATGTACCCGATAAGCAAAGGTAATGAACCTGTTAATAATAAGGAACCTAGTGATACATAGCGAGTGATGAGGATCGTACCGATAGCAATCAGGACTGCACATAATGTCGGTAAAAAACAAAGTGTAGCCATGACACCAATCGTTGACGCAATTCCTTTGCCACCTCGAAATCCAAAAAAAATAGGCCAATTATGACCACAGATCACAGCTACACCTGCAAGAATCGAAACCCATATTGAGTCTGGGGATACCCACTGCGCAATCCATACCGCAGAAACAGCTTTAAAAACATCTAACAGCAACACCGACAGAGCTGTACGCTTACCTAAAACTCGATAGGCATTCGTTGCTCCTGCATTCCCACTTCCATGATTACGAATATCTATGCCTTTTGTGATCCGGCCAAACAAATAACTAAAGCTAATGGATCCAATGAAATATGCTAGAATGATTACTCCGATGTTGAGGTACATAGCTATGCCTCCTAATCATTTTCAGATTTTCTTCTCGTCAAAAGTCGGATCGGTGTGCCTTCAAACCCAAAAGCAGCTCTGATTTTATTCTCAAGAAATCTTTCATACGAAAAATGCATCATTTCTGGGTCATTCACAAAAAGCGCAAATGTAGGGGGCTTAACAGATACTTGCGTAATATAGTTGATTCGCATTCGCTTTCCTTTATCTGTTGGTGGAGGATTCATTGCTATCGCATCAGCGATTACATCGTTCAAGGTATGCGTTTTGACTCTCATCGCATGTTGCTCAGCTACTTGGATAACAACTGGCAGCAATTTATGTAATCTTTTTTTCGTTAAAGCTGAAACAAACACGATAGGTGCATAGCTTAAAAACAAGAAATGATCACGGATTTTTTGCGAAAAATGCTGCATCGTTTTTTCGTCTTTATCTACCACATCCCACTTATTCACAACGATAACAATAGCTCTTCCAGCTTCATGTGCATAGCCTGCAATATGTTTGTCTTGCTCGATAATCCCTTCTTCACCATCGATCAACACAAGCACAACATCAGAGCGTTCAATTGCTTTCATCGCTCTCATGACACTGTATTTTTCTGTGAATTCGTATACTTTTCCTCTTTTTCTCATGCCTGCAGTGTCTACTATAACAAAATGTTGATTGTCACGAACAAACGGTGTGTCTATAGCATCACGCGTTGTACCTGCAATTGGACTTACAATCACTCGTTCTTCTCCAAGTATAGCATTTACCAAAGAAGATTTACCCACATTGGGTCGACCGATCAAAGCAAAACGAATAACTTCTTCACCATACACTTCATCTATATCATCAGGGAAATGTTCGAAAGCAGCAACAAGCAAGTCGCCAATGCCAATACCATGTACCCCAGATATACCAATTGGATCACCAATCCCCAAGCGATAAAATTCATAAATGTCTTCTTGTCTCTGCAAATTATCGACTTTATTTACAGCAAGCACGATTGGTTTTTTAGATCGATAAAGTAATTGAGCTACTTCTTCGTCTGCAGTAGTAATACCAGCTTTGGCATCAACCATGAATATAATGACATCTGCTTCTTCGATCGCTATTTCCGCTTGCATGCGAACTGAACGCAAAACTTCATCTTCATCATCAACAACTATACCCCCTGTATCAATCACTGCAAATTGCTTGTCGAGCCATTCGCTTACAGCGTACAAACGATCTCGCGTAATACCAGGTTCATCTTGTACAATCGCTAAACGTTGACCAATAATACGATTAAATACAGTTGATTTCCCTACATTGGGTCTACCTACGATAGCAATAACGGGTCTAGCCATAATTTCACACTCCTTGCACAATCTATTGATCTTATTTTTCGTACTATTCCCATGAAACATGGATACCCTTGTGAAATAACGTTGAATAGCGATTTATGAAGAAGTCCTTCTTCTGGCATATGCCGTAATATCAATTCCGCGTACATTGCACCATTGAGCTGTTTCTCCAGTTATGACCAGAGGCCGTTGCCATAAGTGTTCGACATCATGTGCTCCTAAAGCTGTCATGATTAACTTCACGCCTTGATGTAAATGGTCTACACATGCTAAAGTAGCTTCCACGCCTTCTTGATGAATTACTTTCAAAAAAGTGCCAGCCATCCCAACAGCAGATGCACCTATAGATAAGGATTTCACAACTTCGCTTGCATTGGTTATCCCACCTGAAGCAATAACTCCACCTCTATCATATACGGTCAATACTTCTAGAAGTGAAGCTGCTGTCGTGCATCCCCAATCATTCAGAAATCCTAAAGAATCTGTTCTTCTCGAGTTCTCGATAGCTGCAAAATTCGTGCCACCCTTACCTCCAACATCGATGAATTTCACACCGATTCTCTTAAGTTGTTGTGCATTCTCTTTGGTAATCCCAAAACCAACTTCTTTAATCATAACAGGGACGTGAAGATTTGCAACAATATGCTCTATCCGTTCAATCATTCCTCTAAAATCTCGATCACCTTCAGGCATGATCAATTCCTGCATAATATTCAAATGAATTTGCAGTGCATTTGCTTCAATCATTTCTACAGCTTGCCGAGCTTGCTCTATCGTCGCTTCACTACCAAGATTGGCAATGATAATTCCAGTCGGATTAATTTTCCTCACAATCCGATAACTTGAAGCGACATCACTATTTTTGATCGCTGACATCTGAGAC
>CAMCVV010000054.1 GCA_945881905.1 Paenibacillus alvei | reverse complement strand
TGGAACCTTTTTTGTTCATTTCGTTGGCTCTTTTATTGTTTTATATACGATAACAATAAATAAAATAAATTCACAAAGCAGAAAGGGGTGAAATTAAAAAGTGGAACATGTTGCACCAATCATAAAACTCTTCGGATTAAATATTGACTTGTCAATAATCCTTATGATTTCAGTAACTAGTTGTATTGTTCTAATCCTAGCAATTACTGCTTCACGTAAAGCATCTGTGTCACAAATCTCAAAGCTTCAAAATTTTATGGAATGGATTGTAGAGTTTGTTGAAAATATTATAGGGAGCACGCTCGGCTCCAAACACGGCAAAGTGTTTATGACATTGGGAGTAACATTAATCATGTACATATTTATTGGGAATATGATTGGTTTACCATTCTCAATAATTACTTCACATGATATAAACTCATCTGCTTCTATTGGGGGAGTTCCTTTTATTAGCGAAGAAACGTTTAAAGAAGTTGAAAGCGAGGGGCACGATTCAGTTCATGTTTTATGGTGGAAATCACCGACTGCAGATGCTTCTGTTACAGCTGGTTTAGCACTCATTGTGATTTTGTTGAGTCATTATTTAGGATTGACTAGGAATACAAAGCATTACTTAAAACATTATTTTGAACCCTACCCGATTTTGTTTCCTTTGAATGTAATAAAAGAAATCTCAAAACCCTTAACTCTTTCATTGCGTCTTTATGGAAACATCTATGCAGGAGAAGTTATGATTGCAGTGATTGTAGGTGCCAGTTGGTTTGGCATTGTACCATTGTTCATATGGCAGGGATTTAGTGTATTTGTTGGAGCAATACAAGCTTTTATATTTACAATGCTTGCCATGGTGTATATATCTCAAGCCATGATACATGAAGATTCACATTAGGTGAGATATCAAATCATCTGATTATTATAAAAATATGAGTACAAATTCTGAGGAGGATTTTTAATGGGCGGAACGGCATTATTAGCTGCAGGGATAGTATTTGGTTTGGGAGCACTTGGTGCAAGTATTGGGAATGGTTTGATCGTAGGAAGAGCAATTGAAGGTATCTCTCGTCAACCAGAACTACGTGGTGTATTGCAAACAACGATGTTTTTAGGTATTGGTTTCGTAGAAGCATTACCCGTTGTATCATTAGTACTTGCATTTATCTTCATGGGTGAAGCTTAAATAAAAACTAGGCGAGGTTGGCTTATCAGTCACCGCGCCTTACTTGTGCTTATATACTCAAGAAGGGAGTGACAACCATTGCATATTGAATGGACAAATGTAGTCATACAGATTGTAGCATTTCTGATACTTTATTTATTACTTCAAAAATTCGCGTTTGGACCATTATTCGGAATTATGGAGAAGCGAAGACAACTCGTACTAAATCAAGTCCAAACCGCTGAAAATAATCGCAAACAAGCAGAACAGATACTTCTAGAGCAAAAGCAACTGCTGGCTGATGCAAGAAAGCAAGCACATGAAATTGTTGAACAAGCTAAACAATCTAGTTTAAAGCAATCGGATGATATAGCGTTATTAGCTCATAAAGAATCTGATCGAATCAAAAAAGAAGCTTTGAAAGAAATTGAAAATGAAAAAAATAAAGCAATAGCTGCACTACGTAGTCAAGTTGGAGCTATGTCTGTAATGATCGCATCTAAAATTATTGAAAAACAAATGGATGAAAAAACCCATAAAGAATTGATTGATAACTATCTGAATAAGGTAGGAGATCAATTATGAAAGATATTATCGTAGCAAAAAGATATGCAAAAGCTCTATTTGAATTAGCGAAGGAACAAAATAAAATTAAAGAAATAGAAAATGAATTACTTGAAGTGTTACATTTCATCCAAAATGATGAGCGATTACAGAAGTTCCTGACCCACCCTAGTATACAAGTTGCGACAAAAATCGATCTATTGACTGAAATTTTCCAAGGGTATATATCACAATTAACACAAAATGCTTTAGGTGTAATCATTAAAACCGGCAGGATTGATATTGTACATGTAATGGTAACTGATTATATCAAGATTGCAAATGAAGCGTTAGGGCAAGCGAGAGCTATTGTTCATACCCCACATATGTTAAGCGCGGTTGAACTAAATCAAATTGCTAACAAGTTTTCAGGAATCACAGGGAAAACAATAGTTGTTGAAATGATCGTAGATCCTTCTTTATTAGGTGGTATCCAAGTGCGTATAGGTGACCGCATATATGATGGTAGTGTATCAGGCCAATTGAATCGTATCTCCAGAATGTTAGAGCAAATACAAGTATCGTAAGAAAAGGGGTGAGCTTCGTTGAGTATCAGACCAGAGGAAATTAGTTCATTGATAAAGAAACAAATTGAAAATTATAAAACTGATATGGAAGTTGTAGATGTTGGAACTGTCATTCAGATTGGTGATGGGATAGCTCGGGCACATGGGCTAGAAAATGTTATGGCAGGGGAATTACTTGAATTTGCAAATGGTGTTGTAGGCATGGCGCTAAACCTTGAACAAAATAATGTGGGTATTGTAATTATGGGACCTTATACAGACATTGTTGAAGGAGATCAAGTCAAACGTACAGGACGTATTATGCAAGTGCCTGTAGGAGAGGCTTTGTTGGGGAGAGTTGTAAATTCACTAGGGGTACCCTTAGACGGGAAAGGTCCTATTCAAACATCGGGATTCCGTCCTATAGAATCACCAGCTCCAGGAGTAATGGCTAGAAAGTCTGTACATGAACCTATGCAAACAGGCATAAAAGCTATTGACGCCATGATCCCGATTGGTCGAGGACAACGAGAATTGATTATTGGTGATCGCCAGACCGGGAAAACAGCTATCGCAATAGACACGATTATCAATCAAAAAGGTAACGGTGTGAAGTGTATATACGTTGCAATTGGACAAAAGCAATCTACAGTTGCAGGGGTTGTAGAAACACTTCGACGCAATGGGGCTTTAGAATATACGATTGTAGTTACTGCGAGTGCTTCTGAACCAGCACCATTATTATTTCTCGCTCCATATGCAGGCTGTGCTATGGGAGAATATTTCATGTATAAAGGCGATCATGTATTAATTATTTATGATGACCTGACGAAACAAGCTTCAGCTTATCGGGAGCTTTCACTGTTGTTGCGACGACCACCGGGTCGAGAAGCGTATCCGGGAGACGTATTCTACTTGCATTCACGGTTACTAGAGAGAGCAGCGAAACTAAATGATTCTCTTGGTGGAGGATCGTTAACTGCACTTCCATTTATTGAAACACAAGCAGGTGACGTGTCCGCGTATATCCCGACAAATGTAATTTCCATTACAGATGGTCAAATATTCCTCGAAGCAGACCTGTTTTACTCTGGACAACGACCTGCTGTAAACGTAGGTATATCAGTGTCCCGTGTTGGTGGAGCAGCTCAAATCAAAGCTATGAAAAAAGTTGCAGGCACGTTGCGATTAGACTTAGCACAATATCGAGAATTAGCTGCATTCGCTCAATTTGGTTCAGACTTAGATAAATCAACGCAAGCACGTCTGAATAGAGGTAGACGTACACTTGAAATATTAAAACAAGGCGTCAATCAACCACTACCGGTTGAAAAACAAGTTGTTAGTATTTATACTGCCGTAAGAGGGTTTCTCGATGATATTCCTGTAGAAGATATTACTCGTTTTGAGCAAGAATTTTTAGCATTTTTGGATGCGTTTCATCCAGAAATATGCACAAATATTAGAGATACGAAAGATCTTACAGCAGATAATGAAAAAGCGCTTCAAAATGCAATTAGTGCATTTAAAAACGCTTTCGCTCCTTCAGTATAATAGCAACATATAAAAGTGTGCGTTTGAATTCTAATGGATTTCTTAGCTAGTCGTAAAGGTGGTGAAATCATTGGCAAAGGGTATGCGTGAAATTAAGCGTCAAATAAAAAGTGTACAAAACACGAAACAAATCACAAAAGCTATGGAAATGGTAGCAGCATCCAAGCTAAGACGTGCTCAGGAAAGCGCTCAAGCATCTCGTCCATATGCAGAAAAAATGAAGGAAGTTATTGCTAATATTGCTGCTACTAGCAATGGTATCAAACATCCGATGCTATCATTAAGAGAAATTAAGAAAACCGGTTATTTAATAATAACCTCGGATAGAGGTCTCGCTGGTGGATATAATTCAAATGTGTTGCGGAAGGTTATGAATACAATTCAAACAAGACATAAGTCTGAAGATGAGTATTCAGTTTTCGTTATTGGACGAAAAGGACGCGATTACTTCAATAAACGTGGAGTACGAATTGAAGAAGAAGTAATTGGGCTTAATGATAGTCCGAAATTCTTGGAAATCAAATCCATTGCAAATTCAGTAGTCAAGAAATTTGAAAATGGCATCTATGATGAATTGATCATCGTATACAATGAATTTGTTAATGCCATAACGCAAATACCAGTGGCAAAAAAAATACTACCATTAGATCAAGTGACCAGTGAAACAAGCGTGAATGCTTATGAATATGAACCTTCCCCAGAAGGGGTATTGAAAGTATTGTTACCCAAATACGCCGAAACATTAATTTACAGTGCAATACTTGAAAGTAAAGCTAGTGAGTTTGGTGCGCGTATGACTGCAATGGGTAGTGCAACTAAGAATGCGACCAAAATGATTTCTAAACTTACACTTATCTATAATCGAGCACGTCAAGCTGCGATTACTCAAGAAATTTCAGAAATTGTTGCAGGTGCAAATGCTCAAAATTAAGTACCATTACGATAAATAATAAGGAGGGAATTCATGATAAAGGGAATTGTTGTATCAGTTACAGGGCCAGTTGTAGATATCGAATTTCAACGAGGCCAATTGCCTAACATTCTCAATGCTGTAAAAATCGAAGCTAAAGCAAAGACAGATTCAGAAAAAAACATCAACCTAACAGTTGAAGTTGCAGTTCATCTAGGAGACGATTTAGTCCGCTGTGTTGCCATGTCTTCCACGGACGGATTAGTTCGCGGAATGGAAGCAATCGATACAGGATCACCTATAAGTGTGCCAGTCGGTGAAGTGACATTAGGGCGAGTATTTAATGTACTTGGAGAACCTATTGATGAAAACGGAGAAGTATCGCGTGATAAAGTAAGTCCAATTCATCGACTAGCCCCTAATTTTGACGAGTTAACGACTCAAGCTGAAGTCTTAGAAACGGGCATTAAAGTTATTGATCTACTTGCTCCTTATGTAAAAGGCGGAAAAATTGGGTTATTCGGCGGAGCAGGCGTTGGTAAAACAGTTACCATCCAAGAATTAATTAATAATATCGCTCAAGAACATGGTGGTATTTCTGTATTTGCTGGTGTAGGAGAACGAACGCGTGAAGGTAATGACCTATATCATGAAATGAAAGAATCAGGCGTCTTACCAAAAACAGCCATGGTGTTTGGTCAAATGAATGAACCCCCAGGAGCACGACTTCGTGTTGCACTTTCAGGATTAACTATGGCTGAGTATTTTCGTGATGAGGAAAATCGCGACGTACTCTTGTTTATTGATAATATATTTCGGTTTACTCAAGCTGGATCAGAAGTTTCTGCATTATTAGGGAGAATGCCTTCTGCTGTTGGTTATCAGCCTACACTTGCTACTGAAATGGGACAACTGCAAGAAAGAATTACATCTACGAATAAAGGTTCGGTTACTTCGATTCAAGCAATTTACGTCCCTGCAGATGACTATACAGATCCAGCACCTGCTACAGCTTTTGCACATTTGGATGCAACGACTAACCTTGAACGTAAAATCGCAGAGATGGGTATTTTCCCAGCAGTAGACCCTTTAGCATCCTCTTCAAGAGTGTTGACACCTGAAGTAGTTGGTCAAGAACACTATGATGTTGCTCAAGGTGTGAAACGAATTCTTCAGCGGTACAAAGAACTTCAAGATATCATTGCTATTCTGGGTATGGATGAGTTATCAGATGAAGATAAACTGATTGTCCAACGCGCTAGAAAAATACAAATATTCTTATCACAACCTTTTCACGTAGCTGAACAATTTACAGGTATTAAAGGGAAATACGTAGCTGTTAAAGACACAGTTCGCAGTTTCAAGGAAATACTTGAAGGCAAGCATGACGATTTACCTGAAGCTGCATTTCGTTATGTAGGCGCTATAGAAGAAGCAAGAGAGCAAGCTAAGAACCTTTAAGTTGCAGGTGATCTGGTTAGTTTGCGTCAGCGAACGAATAGGAGGAATGTAAATTGAGCACTTTCCTTTTGGAAATTGTAACACCTGAACGAAAGGTATACTCAAAAGATGTTCAAATGATTATTGTAAAAGGATCTGAAGGAGAACTAGGTATATTACCTCAGCATATCCCATTAATTACTCCATTACGAATTGCTCCAATAACGATAAAATCAAATGTAAATCAAAAAGATTTTATTGTTATTAATGGAGGATTCATGGAAGTTCGCAAAGATAAAGTAGTCATTTTAGCAGAAAGTGCTGAGTTAGCAGAAGATATAGACATCGATCGCGCTAAATCCGCAAAAGAACGTGCTGAACAGCGTATATCTGACAAAAAAAATCAATTTGATTTAATACGAGCTGAACAGTCACTTCAAAGAGCACTCGCACGGATAGAAGTCTATGCAAAAAAATAAATGAGAATTATTGAGATCGGTGTGAGTTGTATAACTTCATTGGTCTCTTTTCTAGAGAAGATAGTTGAATCGTTTGAAAATCTGCGTTCACATTTAGAGAATAAAAACAAATTAACATCGACTGTAAATCACCTTTTTGGTATAATTAAAAATACATATCGTAAGCTACTACGTATAGCATAAAACATGAGAATTGAAGTATCCGTTTGGAGGCGAAATTAAACACATGCATTATATCAACAATTATGTTATTGTAGCTGTTTTTTTGTGTTTAGGAATTATATTACCAATCGTTGCACTAACCTTAGGACGGTTTTTAAGACCAAGCCAACCTATTGAATCTAAGTTTACCACATACGAAAGTGGGAATGAACCCACAGGTGGAGCGCAGGTTCAATTTAATATCAGATATTATTTATTTGCATTAATGTTTGTGATTTTTGACGTGGAAACCGTATTTTTATACCCTTGGGCGGTTGCTTACAATCAATTAGGTTTATTTGTTCTTGTTGAAATGAGTATTTTTATAATAATGCTCGGAATTGGTTTACTATATGCATGGAAGAAGCGGGTGTTGCAATGGACTTTAAACTAGAATCTATCTCTCCTGAAGAAAGAGAAGAACTTGAACGCAACGTTTTTCTGATAACACTAGAACAAATAAAAGCTTGGGCGAGAAGCAATTCTTTATGGCCTCTCTCCTTTGGGTTAGCTTGTTGTGCTATTGAAATGATGGCTACAGGTGCTTCGCACTATGATTTAGATCGTTTCGGTGTCATTTTCAGAACGTCACCACGTCAGTCGGATGTCATGATAGTAGCGGGTACAGTTACTAAGAAGATGGCTCCTTTGCTTCGAAGACTATATGATCAAATGCCTGAACCTAAATGGGTAATCGCAATGGGTTCATGCGCTACTGCAGGTGGACCTTATATCAAATCTTATTCAGTAGTTAAAGGTGTCGATCAAATTGTTCCTGTTGATGTGTATATCCCAGGTTGTCCACCGAATCCAGCAGCTCTAATTTATGGAATAAATAAACTACAAGAGAAAATCCGCTTTGAAGCTAAGACGGGTAAGCGGGTGACGAATGTATGAGTGATAACAATGAAGAGAAGATGGTCTCTCATAACCAGCCCTTGTTAGATCGATTCATTGGAATTATCGATGAGTACCTAGGTAAAAGTGCGGTTATAGAATCCTATATTAATGTCATGGATGGCCATTTACCATGTGTGATTATTGCTAATGAATTTTGGGGAGAAGTAGCTCAAATATGCAAAAATCATCCTGAACTACAATGTGATTACCTCAGAAATCTATCTGGTGTAGATCAAGAGACTCATTTTGAAGTAGTGTATCATCTGCTATCCATGAAACATCAAGTTGACTATTGCGTAAAAATTAAAGCAAATAAAGATCAACCATCCATTCAATCGATTACTTCGGTCTGGCCAACAGCAAACTGGAATGAAAGAGAAGTTTTCGACCTACTAGGCATCCATTTTCAAGATCATCCTGATATGAGAAGAATAATGATGCCAGATGATTGGGTTGGTTTCCCATTACGAAAAGATTATGTTCCCATCGATCCGGAGGTGTGATGTCTTGCTAAGAACCGAAGAAGTATTGTTAAATGTTGGACCTCAACACCCCAGTACACATGGTGTGTTTCGAATTATTGTGAAAATAGATGGCGAAGTAATTCGGGAAGCTACACCTGTAATGGGATACTTACATAGAGGAACCGAAAAGTTAGCGGAAGACTTATCATACACTCAAATTATCCCCTATACAGATCGTATGGATTATGTATCCGCGATGACAAATAATTATGTTCTTGTGCATACAGTTGAAAAAATGATGCAGTTGGAGATTCCAGAAAGAGCTGAATTTTTAAGATTAATCGTCATGGAACTTCAACGTGTTGCTAGCCATTTACTTTGGTGGGGAACCTATTTATTGGACATCGGAGCGATGAGTCCTTTTCTGTTTGCTTTTCGAGATCGCGAAATCATTCTCAATTTATTTAATGAACTATGCGGAGCAAGATTAACCTATAATTATATGCGCGTGGGTGGTGTCAAATGGGATGCTCCAGAAGGATGGATCGATAAAGTAAGAGAATACATTCCATATATGCGGAAAAAGCTAGATGAGTACAACAACTTAGTATCTGGAAATGAAATATTTTTAGCTCGAATTCGTGGTGTAGGTAAATATAATGCGAAATCGGCGATTTCATATGGTTTAAGTGGAGCTAATTTAAGATGTACAGGAGTAAATTGGGATATCAGAAAAAACCAACCGTACTGCATATATGATCGTTTCGAATTTGATGTACCCCTGCGGTCAAATGGGGATTGTTTAGATCGATACTTCATTCGATTTGAAGAGATTCGTCAATCACTTCGAATTCTTGAACAAGCTATTGAACAATTTCCGCATAAAGGGGATACTATGGCTAAAGTCCCAAGAGTTATTCGACCACCGGAGGGCGAAGCCTATGGAAGAATAGAATCACCCCGTGGCGAAATCGGATGTTACATTATTTCCAAAGGAAAGCAAGAACCATTCCGCTTAAAATTTCGCAGACCTTCATTTATAAATCTACAGATTCTACCTGAACTGCTTGTTGGTGAAACAATGACGAATTTAGTAACCATATTAGGCGGTATCGATATTGTAGTTGGGGAGGTTGATGCATAATGAATAAATGGATTGATGAAAGTATGACGTTAACTAATTTTTCAATCATATTACTTTGGGCTATTGTTATGTTAATTATTGTGTTAGGTTTTGTTACTTATGCAATCTATTTCGAACGAAAAGTTATTGGGTATATGCAATTTAGAATAGGTCCGAACCGAGTAGGTCCATTTGGACTTCTTCAAAGCGTAGCAGATGTCTTAAAGCTATTAATCAAGGAAGACACAATACCTAAACATGCAGATCGACAATTGTTTGTTCTTGCACCTATAATCACGTATGTCCCAGCCTTTACTATTATTGCGATCATACCTTTTACAGATCAATTATTCAATGCAGATTTGAATATAGGTTTGTTGTTTTATGTTGCATTATCAAGCATTTCAACAATTGGAATCATTCTAGCTGGTTGGGCATCAAATAATAAGTATGCATTAATTGGAAGCATGCGTTCTGCAGCACAAATGATTAGCTACGAAATACCTTTAGTTATTTCAGTGATTGGTATAATCATGTTAAGTGGTAGTTTGAATTTAAAAATCATTGTGGAAAGTCAATCTGGAGGGTTTTGGAACTGGTATTTCTTACCTCAAATACTTGCTTTTGTTGTATTTATCATCGCTGGAATATCAGAATTAAACCGAACTCCATTCGATTTACCAGAAGCAGAATCTGAATTAGTTGCTGGTTACCATGTGGAATACAGCGGCTTCCGATTTGCTTTTTTTATGTTATCGGAGTATGTATATGTATTTGTACTTGCATCATTAACTACAATATTATTTTTAGGGGGATGGCATTCACCTTTTCCTTTACTTGATTTTATCCCTGGTATTTTATGGTTTATTCTGAAATTCTCATTGGTCGTATTTGTACTATTTTGGGTTCGAGCAACACTGCCTAGAGTTCGTGTAGATCAACTTATGAGTTTAGGCTGGAAAGTCCTTTTACCGTTAGCACTAATCAATATTTTTATAACTGCACTTTATTCATATATGATATCTTAATTTGTAATGGGGTGATGAACAATGAAGGGAATCATTAAAGGTTTTGGTGTTACATTAAAAAGCTTTACACAAAAAAAAGTAACCCATAATTATCCAGATGTACCAATGACAATGCCTGATCGATTTAGGGGTATTCAGTATTTTGATCCTGAAAAATGTATCGTTTGTAACTTGTGTGCGAAAGTTTGTCCAACGGATTGCATTACACTTACAGGAAAGGCTAATCCGGATCCTGAAAAAAGGGGCAAAGTTATTGATACCTATGATATTAATTTTGAGATATGTATTCTGTGTGATCTATGCACAGAAGTATGTCCAACTGAAGCTGTCGTAATGACAAATAACTTTGAATTAAGCACATATAGTCGAGATGATTTATTTAAAAATATGCAGTGGTTAAGTGAAAATACAGAAAATATTCGAAAAGAAAACAACTCCGCTATGCCTAAAGGAGGAACAAAGTAAATGTTTAACGGTTTTTTTGATTTCTTATCAATAGCAGAGAATTGGGTATTTATGATATTTGCACTACTAGCAATAGCGGGTGCGATATTTATGATTAATCTCACAAAAATTATCCATATGGTAGTTGCACTAGCGTTGACATTTATCAGCTTGGCAGGGATTTATGTTTTGCTATATGCAGAATTTATCGCATTTGTTCAAGTTTTAATATATGCTGGAGCGATATCGATTCTTATGATTTTTGGAATTATGATGACAAAACACGATGAATCGGACCAACCATCTTCTAAAATTGTGTTTCACGATATTTATGTGTTTATCGGAACACTTGCATTATTTGGGATTATCTTTTATAGCGTACAAACAACGAACTTTGAAAGCAATAACAGTATACCCATACAAAACAACACACTAGAAATCGGGAAATTGCTGTTTAATGAATTTGTAATCCCATTTGAAATTATGTCAGTGTTATTGACGGTTGCATTTATCGGAGCTATTGTCATTGCCAAGAGAGAGGAGGAATAATTGTGGATCCTAACATTTCTCCTTATCTCATGCTTGCGGGTATATTATTTTGCATAGGGATCTTTGGAGCTCTAACTAAAAAGAACGCTGTAATTGTATTGATTTGTATTGAATTGATGTTAAACGCGGTGAACTTAAATTTAATCGCATTTTCGCGTTATGGCGTACAACCTTCTTTGACAGGCCAAATCTTTTCGTTATTTAATATTACAATTGCAGCAGCAGAAGCAGCGGTAGGGATTGCTATATTGATCACCTTATATCGAAATAAATACACAATAAATGTAAAAGAAATGAATACATTGAAGCATTAGGAGGCCAAACGAAAAATGATTAGTGACTTCTCGAATTATGCCTGGCTTGTGCCTCTCTTCCCGCTATTAGCATTCATTGCACTGCTGATATTAGGGCGTCAAATGAAGGAGTTAGGTACGAAAATAGCAATATTTGCGATGAGCATAACTTTCATCATATCCTTGATGATTTTTATAAGTAGAATCCTCAACGAAACCGAAAACTACATATGGGATAATCTTCGATGGATTCAAATAGGTGATTTTAGTTTAAGTATGGGGTATGAAGTAAGTAACCTAAATTCACTTATGCTTCTCATTGTAAGTTCGGTTGGTTTATTAGTAACTATATATTCTGTTGAATATATGAAAAATGATGAAAGATATAATGTATTTTTTAGCTACATTGCTTTATTCACATTTTCTATGCTTAGTTTGGTTTTATCGATTAATGTATTACAGTTTTATATATTTTGGGAATTAGTAGGGGTGTGCTCTTTTTTATTAGTTGGTTTTTGGTTTCACAAGCCAGCTGCAAAAGCTGCTGCTAAAAAAGCGTTTATCGTTACACGAATTGGTGATTTAGGTTTATTTATCGCGATACTGATTCTATTTTGGTATATGCCTAACCATTCATTAGATTTCATTTCTATTCAAAATGCTGTTGTAACTTCTCAGTTAGATCCAAGTGTAATTACATGGATAGCGATATTAATCTTTATTGGTGCTATTGGGAAATCAGGACAATTTCCACTTCATACGTGGTTACCTGATGCTATGGAAGGTCCAACTCCGATAAGTGCTTTAATTCATGCGGCCACGATGGTTGCTGCAGGTGTGTTTTTAGTTGCTAGAACGTATGAGATTTTCCTTGCTTCGCCAGATGCATTGTTAGTTGTATCATATGTAGGTGGATTTACTGCTATATTTGCTGCGACAATTGCTATTGTACAAAATGACATTAAACGAATTCTTGCCTATTCTACGATTAGTCAATTGGGATATATGATGATGGCTTTAGGTATAGGAATTTCCATCACCAATGGAATGTTTCATTTATTCACACACGCATTTTTTAAAGCATTATTATTTCTAGGTGCAGGCAGTGTCATTCATACGGTTCACAAACAGAATATTCATGAGATGGGTCAATTATCGAGTAAAATGAAAATAACCACATGGACATTTGCGATTGGTGCTTTAGCACTGATTGGGATACCTCCATTCTCAGGCTTCTGGTCAAAAGATGCTATTTTAACTGAAGCGTATTTACATAACACTGCTCTATTTTGGATAGGGATAACGACAGCGTTTCTAACAGCGTTTTACATGTCAAGATTATTCTTCTTAGTATTTATGGGTAAAAACATGAATAACCAAGAAATAAATGAATATCATGAGTCACCTAGATCTATGACAATACCATTAATTGTTCTAGCTGCTTTATCTGTATGCGTAGGATTTATTCAAACACCAGCAAATCATTGGTTTGAAGGATGGCTAATTGGTCAGCAACATGAAGAATCGATTCAATGGTTCGTTATAAACGTATCGACAGCTGTCGGATTACTAGGCATTATGTTAGGATACATGGTGTACCAAAGAAGATCAATTTCTAGTGAACAGTTATCTACTCAATTCAGATGGATACATCGATTGTTAGTCAATAAATATTATATCGATGAAGCCTATTCATGGATTCTGGTAAAACCACTTCATGGTTTAGGGATGATACTCTCGATGTTCGATGAATATGTTATTCACGGATTAGTACGTTTAACTTCAAATTTCGTAGTTGGATTAAATCAAGTAAGTACGCGATTACAAAACGGACAATTGCAGAATTACGGATTAATTACTTTGCTCGGTCTCGTTATCCTTGCGTTGGCCATAGCGGGAAAGAGGTTCATCAATGTTGGATAATCTGCCGATACTAAGTATGATCACATTTTCCCCGTTAATTGGTGTTATTATTCTGTTGTTTATTCGTCAAGACCAAGGGAAAATCATCAAGACAGTTGCGATTGCTTCTACTTTTGTACCTTTGCTATTATCTGCATGGGTATATATCCAATTTAATGTTGGGGATGGGAACCCGCAGTTTCAAGAAAGCATGAATTGGATCAATGTTCCTTTGAATACGGAAGGCATTCAGCAAGTGAGTTCATTTTTTATTGAATTCAAATACGCTTTGGCTATTGATGGCTTATCGCTTACATTAGTATTTTTAACTGCTTTAGTTACGTCCATGGCTGCACTTTCTTCGATTTACATAAAGAAGCGATGGAAAACATTTTATGTGCTTTTCTTATTGCTCGAAGTAGGTATATTTGGAGTCTTTATGGCACAAGATTTATTTTTATTCTTTCTCTTTTTCGAAATCACGTTAATCCCTATGTTTTTTCTAATTGGTATTTGGGGAAATATGGAGAAGGAAAGAGCAGCGATTCAATTTCTAATATATAACGGAATAGGCTCTGCAATTATGTTGATTGCTTTTGTAATTATTATTACCACGGCAGGTTTCCAAGAGATAAGTACACAAGAAGGCATTACCATTTATTATAGTGGGAATATTGAAACCATTACGAACAACTTGCTTTATAATGCGGAATCGTATGTGAATCTTCAGAGTGAAGGAAATCCTTTTTACATGAGTGATCAATTAAAATGGGTTTTGTTTATTATGCTCGTCATTGCATTTGGGATTAAAC
>CAMCVV010000053.1 GCA_945881905.1 Paenibacillus alvei | reverse complement strand
GAAGCCCTTTTCCAAGGTGCTGGACAACTCATAATCAATGATCTTGCGGCTGTACCCGTCAATGATGATGAATACATACATGAATCCTTTACCCATTCGAAGGTAGGTGATGTCGATTCCCCCAAACGTGGTTAGGACGATGAATACTTATTAAGTCAGCTTGACGCTTTATATGGATTGTAGGGTGATTTCGTTCTATCATGGATTTACGTTCTTCGTTCGATTTACTTGAGCCTAGATTTTTTTGAGCCAATTGACTTCAACCGTGAGTTGGCCAACCAGCTTCTCTTAATTCTCTTGTTTCGACTCGTATTCTTTCAAGATCTTCTCGACCTCATTCGATCCTATTTCGAACACCATAGAAGCCCGTTCTAATAACTCAGACTTCCACCGGTTGATCATGACCGGGTTCAATTCATATTTGGCTGCAAGCTCATTGACGGTATGCTCTTCCCGCATGACCTCAAGTACAACCTTCGTTTTGAATTCTGGGGGTATATCGGTTTCTCTTCTCCATAGTTTGATTATAACTTATTGATCACGCTCCTGTGTCTCACCCTATGGGAGCATTATAAACTTGTCTTGCGTACTCCAACGTTCTGACTCTTTCTCTCCACCAGGAACAGCCAATCCTTTCGACTTAGCATTCTTCGCTAAACCTTGCCATAGATATTCTCCTCCTCTAGAGTTTCTGTTCTAACTCTACTCATTCTAGATGTCTATGACAACCAGCCTAACACAGGGGGAAATCTATAAATCCCCACTTATCATTCATTTTAACAGCTGCTATTCCCTCACGAGACGATTCAGCATCTTCATAAATCAGTGTTGCCATGATCTCCCCTTCTCGATTGATATATCACCAAGCATCATTTCTTTGAATTGCAGCTAAATCTTCACATTGATAATCTACATTATCCAAAGTCATATTATAAATATGGAAGAGGGATAAATTGTTGATTTGACGAATTCAAGATTTTGTTTTGCAAAATGACTTAGTTTTGGTGATTGTCATATACAAAGTTGATTTCACTAACTGTATCGGACCTTTTGATACACCCGTATTTTCGTAATGATATTTAGCTAATTTACGAAATCGATTCTATAATTGAGTCATATTTAAGATCCTTTTTAAACATTATAAATTTATTATTCATTCTTTAAGTGAGCTAAATGCCTTTTGTTATGCTCCAAAACCAATTCAACATCATGAACAAAATGAGAATCGGCAGATAAATCCATTTGTATGTGTCTAACCATCGATATGAAATCTTTCGATGAAACATGAGTTGGGAAGCCTCATTGAATATGACGAAAATCGTAACACCCATCAACAACAATGAAAAAGGATTGTAGTATATCGCATCGCTAATATTGAATTTCGCCAATGCCAAACACGAGCGCGTCATGCCACAACTCGGACATGGTATGCCGAATATGTTTTTGAACATACACATGGAATCCAACACATTTTGCTTTTGTAAATAATCCAATAGTGCATAGTTTCCAACTAATAAGGCACTTAATGACACAGAAGATATTTTATGTTCTCTCAGAAAACGAAACGATTGAATCAATAAACTATTTGAATGCATCATCTAGTCCCCAATTATGAGAATTATAAGAACTCATTAATATCCGTATCAGTGTAAATAGCTAATAACAGAATAATAATAAAGTAAATAAATATAAATACTGACCATGCAGTTCCAATGATACTCAGTGTAAGTCCAGCAACCGCCATTCCATCTCCGGATTGTCCAGTTGATTTAATTTCTTTTCTCGATTTTATAGCGATTACAATTCCAGGAATACCTGTAGCTAATCCGCAACAACAAAAGCTAATTATCCCGAGAACGAGCGAAGTAACTGCCTTTGAATTATTGGTGTTTGAATGTGAGTAATTGTAGCTGTACGCATTTGAAATATTAGGCGTTGAAACAGAGTTTACGACTTCGTGATGTAATGTTTCAATTGTGTTACCACATTTCGGACAAAATTTATGAGAATCTTGAATATTTTCGCCACATTTAGAACAAATCATAACATTCTCCTTTTTGTTTGCCAGAATAATGAACTTAACATACTTAGCTATGTTCTTAAATAATAAATATTTCTTTGATACACTTGGTCAGTGATAATGTAATTAATCTATCATTCAAGAAATTAATCTTATTCAAACATCGCATAATATGTATTATAATTCAAATAAATAAATTTTACTATAAATTACTTTTTTTGATAATTTATTCAAAAATTAAAATGTATTTGGCTAGAACGTTAGCCTTATTATGAGGTTTGTGTTCCTCGAACCGAAGGTTTGCGCCGCTGACTTCCTTCAGATTATCTGAGTTCTTGGATAATGCAGATTCATTCTTATGGAGGACACCTTACTCTTATGCGTTTGACTACTCTTGTCATCGTCACTCAGGACTTCTACCCTATAGATAACGCCCCTGATGGGCAAAACAAATAAAGCAGAAAAGAGTATATCCCACTCTTTACTGCTTTATTTGGAGATAATTCACTTTAATTCAACCGAAATTGTGTATTAAAAAAACCCTATATATCAAGGGTTTCCGTGATGATCTGTGACGGGATCGAACCGCCGACCCCTACCCTGTCAAGGTAGTGCTCTCCCAGCTGAGCTAACAGATCGAATAAAGTGAACAAAAGTTAGTGTACCAAGGAATCCAGGTAAAGTCAAGTCTGTTTAGCCTTGAGACGATGTGATGATTTCGTTCTGATCTCGTTCTGCGCTCATTACTTTATTGTGTTAATTATCCACAGCTTTACTTGAAATCAGTAAGCAGATCGTAGTCTCTCGATGTGTGAATGATGTAATTTCGGAGTGATGTCCGTAGTCAAAGAGCAAGAGTCAATTCTGAATTAAAGATTTTGCTGATCACGGTAAGTCAGCAGCGAATGAATTCACAGTCACATCCACGTCCACAGTCTCGATCACATATGGATCAGCATAGGTAACTTGACACTTCAATTGAGAATGGTTATCATTATCAATTGAAAGGATGGTGTAACAATGAACCCCTCACCTTTGTCTGTTATTGCTTCTACTGTTCATGTTCACACGATCACTGTTCTCATCATCTTGGTAAGTCTATTGACTTCATGTAATTCACTACTGCCAGTTCAACAGTCTCCCTCCTCTGTTGTTTCAGAGCAATCACTTGATCTGTCTACTGATCTGTCTACTGATCTGTCTACTATGTTTGCACAGGAGACAATCGCGTATCGTGATTATGCTATTGAGCAACTCGAACAATTTGTCTGGAAGACCGAAGAATTTGTAGAAGCTGTCAAAGCAGGAGAAATAGACAAAGCCAAAGCGCTCTATGCTCCAGCTCGCATGCATTTCGAACGATCTGAACCCGTCGTCGCATTATTTGGGGATTTGGATCCTCGCATCGATGCACGCCTTGCAGATCTTCAAGCAGTAGGCAAAGGAACACAGGAATGGTCAGGTTATCATCGCATTGAGTACGGGTTATGGGAAGAACAGACGACCACAGGTTATGAAGCTATCGCTACGCAACTGTTACGCGATACGAGAGAACTTCGTGCTAAAGTCGAAACAGTCGAAATTACAGCTGAACTGATGTTCACAGGAGCTGTGGACCTATTGAACGAAGTGTCTATTTCAAAAATTACAGGAGAAGAAGAAGTATATTCTCACACAGACTTATACGATTTCAAAGCGAATATCGAAGGTGCTCAGAAAATCTTTGAAATCTTCAAACCTAGGATTCAACAAAAAGATCCCCGACTCGTTACGTTATTAGAGAAGAACTTCTTCAACATGCATGAACTCCTAGCGAAATACGAAGATGGAACAGGTGGGTATACGTCTTACTTGGCACTCACGGATGTAGATACGAAAGCTTTATCAAGCGCCGTCAATGAACTCGGTGAACCTTTAAGCCACATGGCTATTATAATGGAGTGAACAGTATGAAGAAGAATCTCAATACACCATGGAATCAAGAACCTTATCCACATCTGAATGATAAAGGCATCTCTCGACGAGATGTATTAAAAACCATAGGTATCGGTATAGCGGGAATTGCCCTTGGAGGAAGTAGCGTATTCACTGCGATGAATGAAGGAGTGATGCGAGAAGACAATCCTAAGTCTTTGAACAAAATTAATTTTTATGGAGCACACCAGTCCGGTATTTTAACAAAGAATCCTACTCATGTATATTTCGTTTCTTTAGATTGTATTGCTGAATCGAGAACAGAACTCATTGAACTTCTCCAAACATGGACAACAGATAGTGTCCGACTCATGAATGGTGAGATGAAAGCAAGTACATCGAATACCTTATTACCTCCTTCAGATACTGGAGAAGCCGTAGGGTTAGATGCGACACATCTCACACTGACATTTGGTGTAGGGCCTCATTTATTTGAACAGCACGCCTTGGGTCTGCAAGCGAAGAAGCCTCACGCATTGCAAGATCTCCCTCATTTCCCTAAAGACCAGTTGGATCCTCATTATGTAGGTGGCGATCTCTGTATTCAAGCTTGTGCAGATGATCCGCAAGTTGCTTTCCATGCGGTACGTAATTTAATTCGATCTGCACGGGGGAAAGTCACGATGAGATGGTCTCAGACTGGGTTCAATTCCTACCCAGTAGCTCATAGCGTAACCCAAACTCCTCGTAATTTATTTGCGTTCAAAGATGGGTCAGGTAATCCGAATACAGAAGATACAGGAGAAATGAATCGTATTGTCTGGGTGCAACCCGGTGAATCGCAGAGTTGGTTATCTGGCGGGACCTATCTCGTTGCAAGAAAGATTCAGATGCATCTCGAGACGTGGGATCGCACTGCGCTGTCCGAACAAGAAGCAACATTCGGCCGGCATCGAGATACAGGTGCTCCGCTTGGCAAATCAAGAGAATTCGAAGATATGGATGTCGATCGACAAGATGATCGTGGACAGGTCATCGTCCCAGCAAACTCTCATATATTGCTTGCACGTCAAGTATCGGACAAGCTATTACGACGTTCATTCTCTTATTCCCATGGAATTCATCCAGACACAGGAGCTTTTGATGCAGGGTTATTATTTATCTCATTCCAAAAAAAACCTAGTCAATTTATTAACATTCAAAACAGTTTAGGTCGCATCGATAAAATGAATGAATACATTACGCATCGAGGCAGCGCGCTTTTTGCTTGTTTTCCTGGAGTCACCCAAGGGAGCTTCCTTGGTGCAGAGTTATTTAGCTAATGCGTACGAGCTAGCTATATGTTATGAGAGGGTTAGAGGAGCTGATCTTTCTTTCTCAAGCAGCACCTCCTCCATTAAGTGACAAACGATGAGAAGTTAAAAGCAGCAATCAGTATTACTTCATTGTGCTCGGATTTACCATTTGATGAAATCCATACATATGGCGCAAAAGTCAAAGAAATGGCTCGGAAAATTTCCGAGCCATTAGGGTATCGACCAACTATTTAATTAGTTATTCGAAATTGTTTTATACCGATAATGCATTTGTACAAATGGTCCATGTATGTGGTTACCGATGAGTTCCCACTGGTTCATGACATGTTCTGCACGCGCATGCCACAATGGAATACCTACACCTAGTCGCACTGGCGCAATGGTCAAAATCAACTCATCGATCCAATGCTTCTGCTCACACAGCTTAATGATATCGCTTCCTCCCACAAGCCAAATAGCTGATCCTGCTTGATTTTTCAATTGGTCTAACCACAGGTCCTCGATTCCATGAACGAGATGGACGTCATCTCCGCATTGGGAAGGATCTAATATATATCCTGTTTGCTGCGTAAATACATAAGTTTTTTTGTCTTGATGAGGATATGTACCTAGAGATAAAGTGATTACTTGCTCAAATGTTTTGCGACCCATGAGGATTGTGTCGATTTGCTGATAGAAAGATTGAAAGCCTCCATCCCCTTCTGCTTCGATGTTCGTTAACCAATCAATATCCCCTGAAGGTGAAGCTATATAACCGTCTAGACTCATCGCAATATACAAAATGACTTTTCTCATGGATGCACAGCTCCTTCGTTCATACTTGCAAATTGATGAAATTAGAGAACGTGTTCAATCATTGGTAGTTCATCTATTACAAAATCAACTTACTCTTAACTTAACGTATCGTAAATTTTGCGACTTGTTTTGGATTTCATTTTAGGCATATGCACTTCTAGTATGCCATTTTTGTATGTCGCTGTTACTGCATCGGCTTGCACGGAAGTAGGTAATGAAATCGATCTGTGGAATTTACCGTTAAAGCGCTCTCGGCGATGCACGTGATCGTCTTTCATTTCTTGAGCATGATAATAGTACCTGACAATGAAAGCTTATGGTTGTCTACTTTGATATGCACATCATTTTGCTTTCAAGTCCAGGAATTATACAATAAACAATCACTTCATTATCACGCTCGACAATATCTACGCGATTTACGCCTTATCGCTCGCTATTGCCCATTCCCATAATTGGGAATTCATCAAAAAAGCGATCGAATGTTTTGCGAAATTAATCCACTTGACGTATCGGATCATAAGGAATTAAACTCATTAGCATTCCTCCTTCATAGATAATACTTGTATTTCGTGCATCGTTAATTGATTTGCAATTCGTCATTAATATGCATGCTCATGAAGGAAAATATGTATCATCAAACTGAAAAATTAAATAGACTTGCAGTTCCCCGTAAAAAGCGAGGTTACGTATAGTCTGGATTTGTTCGTTGTTTCCATTATAAAATCCAATACTTTTAGCAGGATTTATATCGTTTTTCCTACAATTCGCTTGCATTAGCGAGATGACCACCATCTACTACTAAAGTTGATCCTGTGATATATGAAGCTTCGTCTGATGCTAAAAAAAGAAAGGCATTTGCTACTTCTTCGATGGTCCCTAATCGTCCCATAGGAGTTCTTAGCGATATCTTGGGAATAGTAGGATCTTTTCGTTTTAATTCGCGATCTAATGGCGTATCAATGAAGCCTGGTGCAACAGCATTCACGCGAATCGCATAAGGAGCCATTTCTACTGCAAGCGATTGCGTAAGCAGCACTAATCCTGCTTTAGATGCATTGTAATGAGCTAATTTGGAACTTGCCGACAGTCCGTTTTTCGAGGCCATATTCACAATGCTACCACCTGTTCCTTGACTCATCATCCTTTGCACGATGAGTTGACTTAAGCGGAATGATGCGCGTAAATTCACTTCTAAGACAGCATCCCAGTTTTCATTGGAGATATCCAGGAAATCTTGACGGAATGCAATACCTGCATTGTTGATAAGTATATCGACACCACCAAGAAAAGCAATTGCTTGCGCAGTTATTTGTTCTAATTGTTCGCGATTGCGTAGATCGCAAACAAATCCTGCAACGCGATATCCTTGTTGTTGCCATTCAGAAACAACAGATTGCAATTCTTTTTCCTTGTAATCCATCACAGCAACTATAGCACCTTCTTGCAAAAATCGTTCTACGATGCCATGTCCGATTCCACTTGCTCCACCAGTTACAATCGTCCGTTTAAGATTTAATCTCACTTCACAACACCTCATTTTTATCTATTATCTTAATCGCAATAATTCTGGTGTATTCTGATGTATGATTTTCTCGATAACTTCTTCTGGTATCCGAGGAATATTCGCACCTTCTCCGATATCTTTTAGTTTTCGAAACAATTCAATTGTTTGTGTAGTAGTGAAGAATGGATAGTCAGAACCAAATATAATTTTGTGCGTCACACCATATTCCATAGCAGACACAATTGCATTGTAGAATTGCCATGGTCTTCCGCCCAATGCGGAAATATCCATAAATAGTCTGGGATGTTTACGTACAAGAGAAATACATTCATCTACCCATGGATGTCCCATATGTGCAATGACCATGGTTAAATCAGGGAATGCTCGCGCAATCGGATCTAATGCTGCTGGTCGTGACGCATCAAGATATCCTTCTGGTACAAATGAAGTACCTTGGTGCCAAAGAATTGGAATGCCTAATTCATTTGCTTTTGCGTAGAGAGCAAAATGTTCTTTATGATCTGGATAAAAATTCTGATAAATCGGTCCTAATTATAATCCAGATAATTGATATTCCTTGATTGCTTTTTCTAATCGACTCGCAGCATATATATGATTAGGGTCTACACTTGCAAATCCGAAAAGTCTGGTAGGATGCTGTGCTACATATCTCGCTACATCTTCATTGGGCACGACAATACCAACAGCTGGTGCATCAAATGCAAGGACAATCGCTCCATCAACATCTTTGACTGTTTCCCAGTGTTGTTCAGGAAGTGCCACCAATTCCATGTGCTCTCCCCATGCTTTTTTCACAGCGGATAATGTAGCTCCACCTACTTGTCCAACTCCGAATATATGAGTATGGCAATCAAATATCATTTGGATCCCTCCTATAAAACGCCATATTTATGATAGACGTCTCTCAGTAATTTCCCTTCGAAAAGTTCTTTACGCATAGAGTTATCTCGTGTTTCTTGATCCATCGCTTAACGATATACCTCTTCAAGTAAATGTTGAGGAATGACTACTACACCGTCTCGATCACCAAATATGATATCTCCTGGATTTACAAGAATACCAACTCAGAGAACAGTGCGATCGCAATCAATCACTAATTCTTTGTTGTCAATGTGTCTCCTTCTCCGATTCATTCTCATTTTCTTATTAGCATCAAGTATTTCGTAATCCTTTGGGAACTAAGAAATCAAAATCGCACCCTTGATCTGCTTGTAACACGTGTTCAATATAAAGTAGTCCATATCCACGATCATATTTCGGTTCAGGCTTTATCCAGTTCAACTGACGTTTTTCTAATTCCTCATTCGAAATGCATAAATTCAAGATGCGGTTGTCAATATCTAGTTCAATTTCATCTCCATCTTGTACAAATGCTAGTGGTCCTCCCACAGCTGCTTCAGGTGCTACATGGACAATGAGTGCACCATAAGATGTTCCACTAATACGAGCATCTGAGATTCTGACCATATCTCGTACTCCTTTAGCTAATAATTTCTTCGGAATAGGAAGTTGTCCAATCTCTGGCATGGCTGGTGCTCCAATAGGTCCTCCATGCTTTAAGACAAGGACACTATGTTCATCTACTGGTAAATTCGGATCGTCTATTCGTTTCTCTAAATCTAATTGAGATTCGAATACAATTGCTTTACCTCGATGTTTACGAAAATGTGGGGAAACTGCTGTTTGTTTGATTAAAGCTCCATTAGGCGCTAGATTTCCTCGCAGAACAGCAATGCCTCCTTGTATGTTAAGCGGAGCATCGATAGGATAAATCACTTTGCGATCACCAAGTTTAACATGCTGGAGATTTTCTTTGACTGTTTTACCTGTTACTGTGAGGCAATCTCCATGCAACAGCGATTCTATTTCCTTCATTAAAGCAGGTACACCACCTGCTTCAAAGTATTCTTCCATTTGATATTGCCCTGAAGGTCGAAGATTCAAGATAAACGGCGTTTTAGCACTAATCTCATCAAATACATCCAGTGGAAGTCGATACCCTAATCTCCCTGCAATCGCAACAAGATGAATAATCGCATTAGTTGATCCTCCACTAGCCATCGTCACTGTGATCGCATTATGTATAGCTTCCATCGTCATAATATCTCTAGGTCGAATATTGCGCTTGACTAACTCTACAATTTGTTTCCCTGTACGTTCAGCAATGTGTTTCCTTCTTGAATCTGGAGCAGGGATTGCTGCATTACCCGGCAATGCCATACCGATTGCTTCTGCGATAGATGCCATAGTACTTGCTGTACCCATGACCATACAATGACCGTCGCTTCGACAAATCGCATTTTCTGCGATTTCAAGATCTGCATCACTGATGTTACCTGCTTTGTGCTCTAGTGTAAAGCGATAACAATCTGTACATGCTCCCAAGGATTCACCGTCTAATCGACCATTGAGCATAGGTCCACCTGTTAAACTAATGGCTGGAATATTAACACTTGCAGCTGCCATTAATTGCGCAGGCACAGTCTTGTCACATCCTCCAAGCAAAACAACGCCATCGATTTGATGACCTCTTAACATTTCTTCTGTATCCATCGCCATTAAATTGCGAAGTAACATGGAGGTCGGTTTCACATATGGTTCTCCAATGGATATCGTCGGGAACTCCATAGGTAACCCTCCAGCTTGCCATACACCACGCTTCACATATTCCACTAACTCGCGAAAATGCGAATGGCATTTATTTAATTCACTAAATGTATTACAAATGCCAATAACAGGCTTCCTCAAATCTTCTTCGGTGTAACCCATAGACTTCGTAAACGAACGATGAATAAATCCCCATAGCCCTTTCTCATTAAAAAACTGCTCACTTCTGGATTGTTCTTCGCTCATTGTTGCATCCCCCTTAAATCATGCATCACTTAGTTGTAATTATAAACAACTATTTTCCAATTATTTAGTTACTATACCTTTCATCTTTATTTGTTTCAATACATCCTCTGCGCATTGCAACGTATATTCAATATCTTGAAGGGTGTGGCTATAGCTAATATGATTTCTTTTTAAGTTCATTGGTAATTTTAATATTCCTTTTTCCATCATCGCTGTTCGATATGCAATATACAGCTCGGAATGATTGTCCATCAAATCTGTGTAATTAAGAGGCTCTCTATTCATAAAATATGTCGTCCACACAGATCCGAATCCTGCTACGTAGCCTTGGATACCTAGCCTATTCAAAATGTCTTTCATCCCGTTTCTCATCATGTCACCTAATGCAAATACATGTTTGTGTACAGGTTCATTTTCCATCATTTCGAGTGTAGCAATGGATGCCGCAGTACCCACTGCATGACCATTATATGTGCCTGCGAACCAAACATCTCCACCTGGATTGGTGTTAAATCTTTCCATATATTGTTTTTTGCCTGCGATCGCTGCAATCGGAAATCCATTTGCCATCGCTTTGCCCATCGTAGTTAAGTCTGGAGTCACACCTGCTACTTTTTGGAACCCTCCAATGTCGTGTCGAAATCCTGTGATGACTTCATCGAAGATAAGCAGTGCACCATATTGTTCGCATAATTGTTTTAATCCTTGTAGAAATCCTGGTTGTGGCATAATACAACCAATATTATGAGGGATCGGTTCAACAATGATAGCTGCAACTTCCCCTTTATTCGCTTTAAATGTTGCTTCGACATCTTCTAAATCGTTAAATGTACAAATTAAGGTGTTATCAATCGCTTCATCCATCATCCCTGCAGACCCTGGATCACGCTTACCTATCATGTGCGGTGCACTTAGCATATTTCGCGCTACATAATCGTGCCATCCATGATAGCAACCTTGAAATTTAATTAACTTTCTTCTACCTGTGACCGCGCGAGTCAATCGAATCGCGTGATAAGTTGCTTCCGAACCTGAATTACAAAATAACACCATTTCGGCTGATGGCATATGGTGACATATTTTCTCAGCAAGTTGGATTTCAAGATCTGTAGTTCCGTTGCCATATAAATCTGTTTGTTGAATTGCTTCAATGACTTTCTTGGTCACGTAAGGATGACAATGTCCTAAGATGAATGGACCAAATGCAGCTTGATAATCCAAAAATTTATTGCCATCAGAGTCAAATATATAAGCACCTTCTGCTTTAGTAAAAACTAAATGAGGCACTAAATTTCTAATTGAAGTATGTACTCCACCAGGTGTGAATTTTTTTGCTGTTTCATATAAATAAGCTGATTTTTCAAATGTTAATCCCATGCAATAATCTCCTCTTTTATTGAAATAAACTTCATTCTTTTATTTTTCTGTTATTTTTTCTTTTTCAACGTGAATCAGTCCTACATACTTTTTAATTTAAAATCTTTAATAAAATCAATCAGCATTTTCTATATGAGATGATTTGATGAGATTGTTTTGAAACCCTGATAATTTAATTTTATCGAAAATCACTTTGCCTTCTGTAGCAAATATTCCCCAAATGCTATGAGGCAAATGATATAAGCGCGCGCTTAGGACTACCTGTTGATTTAGATATATTTCACATAACGTATCATCAATGATGATATTAAACTCATAAATTTCCCCAGCAATAAGTTCAATCGGTCTAAACAGTTCATTGCTTGGAGCATAGTCCCACCTATATTCCCATGGTTTATAAACTCTCGATGGATCATTGACTTCTGTGTGATCCCAGAATTTATAATCTGAATCTAGGACTAGCGTGTTATTCAATATATCTAAACAAATTCGATAGGATTGAGCATGATCGTGACTACCACCTAAATAAATACCACAACTTCGCGTGTGTTCATCGAATTCTATATTCAATTTGATATTACACAAATTTGGTAATTGTCCAGCAATAACAGAAGAAAATTCATCAACACCATCGAATGTTACTCGAGTATTCGTAATTGCACAATTCCCTATAAATGGACTCAATTTCAGCGGAATGTTCTCTGTAAAAGCATGATCAACAGTTGTAGGTATTTTCACACAAAGAGTGCCATCTATTCGTTGAATAATCTCATGTACGATAAGATTCCCCCCCCAATTCCAAGCTCCATCATCTTGATGATTTGACTTTGTCGGATTCCATCCAAATAAAAAGCGTTTGTTATTACCATCAGACCATGATTTAGCTGCATAAAAAGCTCTACCGTCAAATGCGTCATCAGATGGAATTAACCAAGGACCCTCTAAACTTCTAGACATACTATAATGAGTAACTACTCTTTCACAGAATGTTGAATATATTAAATACCACCAATCACCTATTTTAAATAAATCTGGACACTCGTGTGTAAAAAAAAGATTAGGTTTCCAAAATGGTTCTTTGATTACCCAATTTTTCAAATCCTTCGATACACATAATGCTGTACAACCACCTTTTTCTTGCGAATTTCCCTGATGAAGATGTAGATACTGAATGTGTTCGTCAAAAGTAGGCAGACAGCCCTTAGTTCTTGCAGCTAATAGCATCCAATATTCTTCAGTTTCTTCATTCCAAAAAACAAAAGGGTCACGCCAGTCGTGTTGTTCATACTGATCAATCGGTGCATAAAAAGTATCCTCATATATTTTCTGCCAATTCATCAAATCACTACTGATCGCATGCATAACAGCTTGTTCGGGTTTCCCTTGTTCCCGATAATGAGGATTATGTCCCGTATAATAAATGTGAAAGATTCCATTCGCTTTTAAAATACATCCCGTAAAAATATAAAGGTCTTGCTCTTCTTTAGAACCTCGTGGAATTACCTCACCATGATCTTCATAATTCACAAAATCTATTGTACTTATTAAATACCATGGAGTTCCTTCTCCATATTGCTCGGGATTTCGCCAATCTTTTAAATAATATAAATAAAATCTGCCATTATCATAAAAAGGTATAAAATCAGCAGGCCAACCATCATTTGGTTTATAGTAAAAAGATGTCATTTATTGACCTCCTTCATCGTTCTGATAGACAATTGACTGAATCGAACATATCCATCACGAGCCATCAAAGCAATTCCTCCTTGTGGATACTGATAGATATTCGCAGACAGCACATACTTTTCATCACAAAATAACTCGATTACAGGGCCATGAACGATTAATTGAAAGCTTACAGGTTGATCAGGTGTGAAATCGTACATGATTTCCGACATGACATCATCGAAGTCATACAAACTTAAAGGGCGCAAGCTAATTCTGCTTCGATCTGGTTCGAACACAATTTGGTAACCTAGGTCTACTTCTGTATGGTATAGTCGCGATGTGCGGATAAAGATGGCAGCTGTTGTTGATTCCGTAGATAACGTCACGGATCCCGCAAACAGATAATCATCAGGACAGTTCCTAATGATAGCCACAGCACCTTCATTCATCGCGTCAACCTCCGCATAATTTCGACTCATCTTCCAATCGTGACTGTCGCTTTCAAATCCCAATGAATTAGGGACATCTAAATGCTCCTCTGAAAATATAGCGATCACCTCAGTTGGGCACTTCACGACAGGACTTCCAACTAGATCGAGTATCAGTTCCCTTGCGATTAACATGCGTCCTCCCCAGTGTTTATTACCATAATCTGTATTACCTTCTCGTCCGGATAACCATGGGAATATCAATCTTCGGTTGCCATCAAATAATGTCTTTCCTGCAGCAGCCCATATGCAATCAGCTGATTCTCGTTTCATTTTTTGCCATGGTCCATAAGGAGTATCCGCAATTCGAACAGCTGTTTCTCGCAAAGCTATTAGTAAGCACCAACGATTACCTAGCGGGAACAAATCAGGACAATCCATGTACATTACTCCAGATTTTATAAAGGGTGGTTTCACTTCCCAATGAATCAAATCCTGCGATACAGCTAAAGCTACACAAGCATTATAGGGATAGATATCATCTGTCCGCTTCTCTCTAGCACCAATAAGCATCCAGAATTCTGAATCATCTGGAGACCGCATGACCAGAGGGTCTCGCCAATCATCAGGTGCATACCACGTTAAATCCACGACTAAGA